>JBCCKJ010000124.1:0-7131 GCA_039027455.1 Pseudomonadota bacterium
CGACGAGAACACGCCCGTTGCCACGGTCACAACTCTGTGGCCCAACGCCGGATGGCTTGAGCGTGAAGTGTTCGACATGTTCGGCGTGACTTTTGCGGGCAACAAGGATCTTCGCCGGATCCTCACCGATTACGGCTTTGAGGGGCACCCGTTCCGCAAGGACTTTCCGATGACCGGCTACACAGAGTTGCGATACTCTGAGGATGAGAAGCGCGTGGTTTATGAGCCGGTCGAGTTGGCGCAGGATATGCGCACGTTTGACTTCTTGAGCCCGTGGGAAGGGTCGGATTACGTCCTGCCCGGCGATGAAAAGGCCTCCGAGCCGGAACCGCTCGATGAGACGGACGAAGAGCCAGAAGACGGCGTCGCCTTCGAAATCGCGGATGAGGAAGGCGAGGACTGATGAAGCTCGAAGAATCGCCCACCACTGACGGCGAAGTCATAACCAACTACACGATCAACTTCGGTCCCCAGCACCCGGCCGCGCATGGCGTCTTGCGCATGGTGATGGAGCTGGACGGCGAAGTGATCGAGCGCGTCGATCCGCATGTTGGCCTGCTGCATCGCGGGACTGAAAAGCTGATCGAGCAGAAGACCTATCTTCAGGCGCTGCCGTATTTTGATCGCTTGGATTACTGCTCACCTCTGTGTCAGGAGCACTCCTATGTGCTCGCGATCGAGAAACTCCTCGACCTCGAAGTTCCGATCCGCGCGCAATATCTGCGTGTACTTTTCGCCGAGCTTACGCGCATCTGCAACCATATGCTCAATATGGGCGCGCACGTGCTCGATGTCGGTGCGTTCACCCCGAACCTGTGGATCATGGATTTGCGCGAAGACTGCATGACGTTCTTTGAACGCGCGTCGGGCGCGCGCATGCACTCGGCGTGGTACCGCCCCGGCGGCGTACATCAGGACGTGCCGGAAAAGCTGCTGGTCGATATTGGCGACTGGCTCGACAACCGTTTCTTCCAGCTTTTCGACGACGCGATGAGCCTCGTCATGGACAACCGGATATTCAAACAGCGCAACGTCGATATCGCCGTAGTGTCGCGCGATGACGCTGTGGCGTGGGGTTTCTCAGGCCCGATGATCCGCGCGGCTGGGATCCCCTGGGATATCCGCAAATCGCAGCCTTACGATGTCTATGACCGGATGGAGTTCGACATCCCGGTCGGCACGAATTCGGACTGCTATGATCGCTTCATGGTGCGCGTCGCTGAAATTCGCGAGAGCGCGAAAATCATCAAACAATGCCTGCGCGATATGCCCTATGGCCCGATCGCCAGCACTGACGGCAAGGTGTCGCCGCCCAAGCGCGGCGAGATGAAGCAGTCGATGGAAAGCCTTATCCATCACTTCAAGCTCTACACCGAAGGGTTCCACGTACCTGCGGGCGAAGTGTACGTGGCGACCGAAAGCCCGAAAGGCGAATTCGGCGTCTATCTTGTGAGTGATGGCACCAACAAACCCTATCGCTGCAAAATCCGCCCGACCGCGTTTAGCCACCTTCAGGCGATGGACATGATGAGCAAAGGCCACATGCTGCCCGACGCGACCGCTATTCTTGGTGCGATCGACGTGGTTTTTGGGGAGTGTGACCGGTGAACTTAGGCAAAAAGCTTGTCGGTTGGATTGACGGGATTTGGCGCGAGCAAGGCTGGGCTGCTAGTCACTCGATCCGTTTTTTTGCTCTGTACTGCAGTCCGCTCTTCCCGGCATTTCTAACCTCAGAAGCCCTGGGTTATGAGAGAACGGGCGATGAGGCGTATCAACTTTTGTCTGCGGCCATACTGATCAGTCTCCTACTTGGCGTCTTAGTGTTTTTTCGCGGTTTTTGCGTACTTCAACTTAGCTCCGATGAGCCGGAGAAATTCGATGGCTGACCGCACACCCGCACCCGATACTCCGGAACTGCACGCGCGCCGAGAATCGCTCACCTCGCAATTCACAATCAGTCTTGAAACTTGGGAGAGTGACCGATGATGAAATACAGCGCCATTCTTTTGGCTGGATGCGCTTTGCTTGCTGCGCCCTCGCAAGCGCAAGACGACGAAGCCACGCCGGTAAAAGACTTCTTTATGGCCGCTGATGCGGGCGACACCGAGGCTATGGCCGCGGCCATGAACCCGGATCGGGGCGTGTCTTCCAAGAAACTCCTGAAGAAAATCAGGGATTGCTACCTCAGCAACGTGCGCGATGGGCCTTCCAGCCAGTTTGTGGCCGTTTGGACATGCGATGAAGGTCCTGAAAAGTCACGTTCGATCATCGCTGACGTGTCGCGCACAAAGGGCGGCGCGCAGGTTGATATCACCGGTGAGCGCAAACATGATTATCCGGCAGCCCCGCGCCCGGGCCCGGCTTTCACCATCGCAGGATCGTAATGGCTGATCGCACACCCGCACCTGACACACCGGAACTCCGCGCTCGCTGGGGCGATTTCGCTTGGACGCCTGAAAACAAGGCCAATGCGGATCGCGAGATCGCTAAGTATCCCGATGGTCGACAGAAATCGGCTGTGATGGCGTTGCTTGATCTGGGGCAGCGTCAAGTTGGCGAAGAGACTGATACACAAGGCTGGCTGCCTCTTCCGGTGATTGAGTACATCGCCGATTATATCGATACGCCGGTGATCCGCGTGCTCGAGGTCGCGACGTTCTACTTCATGTACAACATGAAACCGGTGGGCAAATACCATGTGCAGGTCTGCGGCACGACGCCTTGCATGCTGCGCGGCTCGGACGACATCATTAGCGCCTGCAAAAAGCGCGGAATGGAGTTCGGCAAGGTCTCTGAAGACGGCCTTTGGACGCTGACCGAGGTGGAATGCATGGGCAATTGCGCCACCGCGCCGATGGTCCAGATCAACGACGACAATTACGAGGATCTGACGCCGGAGCGGCTTGACACGGTGCTAGATGCGCTCGTGAACGGCGAGCAGCCTAAGACAGGCACGCAGGAGCCCGGCCGCCATACTTCCGAGCCGAAGGACGGCGTGACCACCCTTAAAGAGATGGTTGACGCCAACCACGATTATCGGGGTGATTGGGGATGAGTGGCGGTGTTCTCGCCTTGATGATCGCCGGATTGATTGGCTTTGGCGTCGGCGCGTATCTCGCGGCAACTGGAGAGCGCCCTGCGGGGATAACCCTGATGGCTGTCGGATTGATGTTTCAAGTGCTGACATTGCGTCAGCTCAGGAAAGCGAAGGGTGGCAGCCATGCTGGCGGATAAAGACCGCATCTTCACCAACGTTTACGGCTTCCAGGACTCGGGGCTTAAGGCGGCGCAGGCGCGCGGGGATTGGGACAACACCAAGGCCCTCATCGAGCGCGGCCAGGACACCATTATTGAAGAGATGAAAGCCTCGGGCCTGCGTGGCCGGGGCGGGGCTGGCTTCCCGACGGGCCTTAAATGGTCGTTTATGCCCAAAGAGAGCAAGGACGGACGGCCGAGCTTCCTCGTTATCAACGCCGACGAATCCGAACCGGGTTCGTGCAAGGACCGCGAGATCATCCGCCACGATCCCCACAAGCTGATCGAAGGCGCTTTGGTCGCCGGTTTCGCGATGCGTGCGCGGGCCGCCTACATCTACATTCGCGGCGAATACATTCGCGAGGCGCAAACGCTGCAAGCCGCGATCGACGAGGCTTATGACGCCGGGCTGATCGGCAAGAATGCGAGCGGATCGGGCTACGATTTCGATGTTTTCATGCATCGCGGAGCTGGCGCTTACATATGCGGTGAAGAGACCGCGATGATCGAAAGCCTCGAGGGCAAGAAGGGCCAGCCACGCCTTAAACCGCCATTTCCGGCGGGCGCGGGCCTGTATGGATGCCCGACCACGGTCAACAATGTCGAGAGCATTGCGGTCGCTCCGACGATCCTTCGTCGCGGTGCGAGCTGGTTCAACAGTTTTGGCCGTGAGAACAACGCGGGCACCAAGCTCTTCCAGATCAGCGGGCATGTCGAACAGCCCTGCGTGGTGGAAGAGGCGATGAGCATTTCTTTTGAAGAACTCATCGAACAGCACTGCGGCGGCATCACCGGCGGGTGGGACAATTTGCTCGCTGTGATACCGGGCGGGTCTTCGGTTCCGTTGGTTCCGGCGGAGCAAATCCGCCAGGCGCCGATGGATTTTGATGGCCTCAAAGAGCTGGGTTCCGGTCTCGGCACAGCCGCTGTGATCGTGATGGACAAGTCCACCGATATCGTGCGCGCGATCAGCCGTCTTTCCTACTTCTACAAGCATGAAAGCTGCGGGCAGTGCACGCCGTGCCGTGAAGGTACGGGTTGGATGTGGCGCGTGATGGAGCGCCTACGCACGGGCGACGCCGCGATCGAAGAGATCGACATGCTGCACGAAGTGACCAAGCAGGTCGAAGGCCACACAATCTGCGCTTTGGGTGATGCGGCGGCTTGGCCGATCCAGGGTCTCATCCGCCATTTCCGCCCCGAGCTGGAACGCCGGATCGAAGAGCACAACGCTCAGTTTGCGGAGGCGGCGGAATGATGCATCTGGCTGAGCTAAACATTGGCAAGTTCAGGTATTCAACGGACGATGCACGAATGTCCGGGTTTATGAACAACTTGGATCTGGTGAACAGTATCGCGGAGAAGTCTCCCGGCTTTATCTGGCGCCTCAAGGACGACACAAACAACGCCACCAATTTCCGTGTGGGAGACGACATGGCTGTCAATCTCTCGGTTTGGGAGAGCCCGGCTGCCCTCGAGCACTTTGTGTTCAACACGATCCACGAAAAGTTCTACCGACGCAAAGAACAATGGTTCGAGGCAGCTGAAGAAAGCCACTTTGTCCTTTGGGATGTGCCGGTGGGGCACCAACCATCGCTGGATGAGGCGTGGGAGAGGTTGCAATTCTATCAGAAAAACGGACCGACCGAGCGCGCGTATGGTTGGGCTGAGATCATGGACCCAGAGCGCATGCGCGCGGTTCGATGTGCGGTGGGAAGCTAAATGCCTAGAGTCACGGTAGACGGCGAAGAAATCGAGGTTCCAGCGGGGGCGACGGTCCTGCAGGCATGCGAGCTTGCGGGTAAAGAGATCCCGCGTTTCTGTTACCACGAACGCTTAACTATCGCCGGTAACTGCCGGATGTGCTTGGTCGAAGTGAAGCCGGGACCACCGAAGCCGGCTGCCTCCTGTGCGCTGCCCGCCAGCGATGGTCAGGAAATCCGCACCGACAGCGAAATGGTCAAGAAGGCGCGCGAAGGGGTGATGGAATTCCTCCTCATCAACCACCCGCTCGATTGCCCGATTTGCGATCAGGGCGGTGAATGCGACCTACAAGATCAGTCGATGACGTATGGACGGGGCGTAGCGCGGACGCAGGAGCACCGCCGCGCGGTCACTGAGAAGTACATGGGCCCGCTCATCAAGACGGTCATGACCCGCTGCATCCATTGCACCCGCTGCGTGCGCTTCTCCGAAGAGATTGCGGGCGTGGACGAAATCGGCGCGCTCTATCGCGGCGAAGACATGCAAATCACGACCTATCTGGAAAAGGCGGCGGCGCACGAGCTTTCGGCGAATGTGATTGATCTGTGTCCGGTCGGCGCGCTGACCTCGCGCCCTTACGCTTTCGAAGCGCGTCCTTGGGAATTGAAGCGCACGCTTAGCATCGATGTGTCCGACGCGGTGGGGGCCAACATATCACTTCATTCGCGGGGTCGCGAAGTGATGCGCGCTTTGCCGCGTGTGAACGACGATGTGAACGAAGAATGGCTGTCCGACAAAGCCCGCTATCAGGTTGATGGTCTTTCTAAACGTCGTCTGGACAAGGTTTTTGTCCGAAAAGACGGTAAGCTTGCCGCTTCCGACTGGAACGAGGCGTTTGGCGCGATTGCGGGCGCTTTGGGCGCGGACAAGAGCTCCTTCGCAGCGGTCGCGGGCGATATGGTCGATTGTGAGACGATGTTCGCGGCCAAGACGCTGCTGAAAGCTTGCGGTTCTTCGCTGATTGAAGCGCGCCAGACCGGCATGACTTACGACGTCTCGAACATCGCGGCGGTTAATTTCAATTCGACGCTGGCGGGGATTGAGATCGCCGACGCGATCTTGATCATCGGCAGCCATGTTCGTTGGGAAGCGCCGCTGGTGAACCCACGCATCCGCAAGGCGGCCGGGAATGGCGCCAAAGTTTTCGTGATTGGCCCCGAATGGGAAACGACCTATTCGGCCGAATTTTTGGGTAACGACCTCAAGATACTTAACCGCCTGCCCAAAACGTTAACCGACGCACTGACGGCGGCGGAACGTCCGGCGGTCATCCTTGGCGGCATGGCTTTGGCCAAAGGCGCCCTGGCTCCGGCGCTCAAACTCGTCGACAAGTTCGGCCTCGTGAAAGAGCGTTGGAATGGCTTCAACGTGCTTCACATGAGCGCGGCGCGCATGGGCTCGCTTATGCTCGACTTCACGGTTGAAGGCGGGATGGCGGAGATCGCGGCGGCCAAGCCCAAGGTTGTCCTAAGCCTTGGCTCGGACGAGATGGATTTCGCGCCGTTTGCGGACAGCCTGAAAGTCTATATCGGCCACCACGGTGACAAGGGCGCGCACGCGGCGGATATCATCCTGCCAGCAGCCTCCTACGCGGAGAAGGATGGCACCTACGTCAACACCGAGGGGCGCGTGCAGTTCGCTGAGAAAGCGGTCTTCGCGCCGGGCGATGCGCGTGAGGATTGGACGATCCTGCGCGCGCTGGCGGATGCTTTGGGTGTGAATGTCGGTTTTGACAGCTTTGATGAGCTGCAATTAGCGATGATCGCCCAAGTGCCCGCGCTCGGTGAAGAAGGCCTTGCGGATTACGGCGCGTTGCCCAAACCAGACGCTGGCGCCAAAGCTGAAGGCGAAATCACCGCTTACCCAATCGCCGACTTCTATCTCACCAACCCGATCGCGCGGGCGAGCCACGTGATGCAGCAATGCTCTGCGGAGCTGCTCCACGCGGACGAGATCAAGGAGGCGGCCGAATGAGCGACGGCTTCACCCGATTTTTCGCGCGATTTACGCCGCACTTTCTGATCGCCTTCTTCATCGCGGCTGTTGTGGCGACGGTCGTCACCGATGGCCCGATCATCGATAACGTTTTCTATGGCAGTTGGTTGCTGATCG
>JBCCKJ010000125.1:0-7090 GCA_039027455.1 Pseudomonadota bacterium
AGCACATCACGATCCATCACGACGAGATCCCGCGCGCCAACCATTTCTTCGAAAACGAAATGGAAGACATGATGGCGAGCGTCGACAACTACCTCGATTTCCGCCTCTCACCGGACTGCCCGATCAAGTGATGTGGGCCCGGATGGGTCCACACAAGCAAAAAAGTTTCAGATAACACACCCGTTGCATCGCGCGACGGGTCTCATTGTGCAACTCGAAACTGTTATGAAACAGAGGGATAGGCCGCTAGCCTCTTCGGCGAGCGCCGATCCCATCCCCTAAACTCATTGGTGTGGGCGCTCATGTGACGAAACGGACATGAGGAGCTCCTTCCATGAACTACGTGACGCAAAATCGCACGCCCAACACCGGCGCGATGCTGGGCGCGCTCGCCATTCCCGCCGGTGTCGGCGCGGCGCTCGCGGTCGGTCTGGCGGTGACAGTGGTCGTGACCAAGCCGATCGAGAACCCCCAAGCGATTGACGTGACGGTGGACCTGCCACCACCGCCGCCTGAACCGGGGACACCGCAGCCCGAGACCAAGGCGACGCAGACGACTGCCCCAAATCCGGTCACACCGGAAGCGCCGTTTACCATTACGACTCCGCCGATCATCGACACAGTGCCGGTGGGGAATCTAGGCGATGATCTGATCACGCTGCCATTGCCCAGCGGAATGGGCGAGATCGAGGGACCGACAATCACGCCCGCCTTGCCGGATCCCATCATTGCGACACCCTTCGGCAATCCTGCCAACTGGATATTGGAAAGCGACTATCGCTCCCGATGGATCCGCGAAAGCCTTTCGGGCACCGCTTCCTTCACACTTGAGATCGACACCCGTGGCCGCGTGAGCGATTGCACTATCACTCGGTCCACCGGACATGCAGTCTTGGACGGAGCCACCTGTCGCCTGCTTTCGCGCAGAGCGCGCTTCAACCCCGCGCGCGACGCTCAAGGCGATAAGGTGGCCGGACGCTATTCCAGCTCGGTGGCCTGGGAGATCCCCTGAAACGCCTCTTAAGCCGAGGGCGTTATTCGCCCTCGGCTTCACCCAAGGATTCAAGCGGGGTCGTTCCATCGGCGGTGGGGACCGTCCAGATGAGCACGTTGATCACAGCGATCACGGCCAAAAGGACCATCAGCAGCGGCTGCTTGGCCTCGCCCGTGCGCCGCCACAAGGCAAAGGCGCCCAAACACAGGGCGAACGCAGCGAGCATCACCAGAGACAAAACCACATTGGTCATCGCTTAAGGTCCTCGTGAATCGGCCCGTTGGCGGTCCTTTGCCGCATTGGGCGCGTATCGACCAGCCCAAAGGAATGACCAGTGAAGGTGGGCGTCAAACGTGGGCGTTGAACGCGAGCGTGTTTCTCCCCATGTATCGCGGCGGCCCGCACCGCCGGTCTTGATGCGCGTGCGGTCCCTCAACGCACAAGGAGGCGCACGCAATGGAACAGCTTGGCGAAGATCTGGAAACCATGCGGCGTGTCCCGCTGGCCGAACCCCATGTGGCGGCCATCTGCGAAATCGGCGGCGAACGCGCTTACAGGAAGGGCGAGATTGTCGCGGAAATCGGCGATCCGATGGACACCTTTGTGTATGTGCTCGAAGGCGAGATTGAGGTCGTTAATCCCTACACCGATGAGCGGCTCCTGGAATCCGCGCTCGGCCCAACGCAGTTCATGGGGGAGATAAACTTCCTCAACCGCGGCACCAATTACCTCAAAATGCGCGCTTCGATGGACACGCGCGTTATCGAAGCCCCGCGCGAGGCGATGCTCGATCTGATGAGCCGTGTGCCTGAGCTTTCCGATCACTTGATCGGCGTATTCGCGGCGCGGCGGCGCAAGCAGTTCGAACTCAGCAACGGCGCGGTCAAGTGCGTTGGCGCGGACCGTGATGCCAGTGTTCAAGAGGTCGAGCGGTTTCTGTCTCGTAACCGTATTCCATTCCAAAGCTTTGATCTGGACGCGACGGACGCCGAAACAAAGCGCGTCTGCGATATTCTTGGACATCAGCCCGGCGTGTTTGTGGGAGGCGGGGAGAAACTCGAGGGCCCCACGCCGCGCAAGGTCGCGCAATATCTGAACCTCGATCTCGATATCTGCAGCCAGAGCGATTACGACCTACTGATCGTGGGGGGCGGCCCCGCGGGGGTCGCAGCCGCGGTCTACGCAGGCTCTGAAGGGCTCGACGCGCTGGTGGTGGAAGACACCGCCATCGGCGGCCAAGCGGGCACGTCCAGCCGCATCGAAAACTACATGGGCTTTTACACCGGGATAAGCGGCGCGGACCTGACCTATCGCGGCCAGATTCAGGCGATGAAATTTGGCACCCGTTTCGCCATGCCGCGCAGGGTCGAAGGCATGACCAAGCGCGAAGACGGGTCGTTTTGCGCCACGCTCGAAGACGGCCAGGAAGTCTGCGCCAAGGCCGTGCTGGTCTCCACCGGAGTGCAATATCGTCGCTTGCCGCTGGATAAGCTGCGCGAGCTTGAGGGCGCCGGCGTCTTCTATTCGGCCACCGAAATGGAGGCCCGCTTTTGCGGCCAAACCGAAGTGGTCGTGATCGGGGGCGGGAACTCAGCGGGGCAGGCCGCGATGTTCCTTTCGCGTTCGGCCAAGCATGTGCATCTCGTGGTGCGCTCCGGCTCGCTCGCCGCTTCCATGTCGAGCTATCTTTCCAGCCGCTTGGAAGCCGACCCCAAGATTACGATCCATTACCACACCAGCGTCACCCAGCTGCATGGCGAGGATTGGCTCACGGGCGTGACCTTCACCACACCCGAAGGCGACACGCCCGTCGACACCTCGGCGCTGTTTATCATGATCGGCGCTGCCCCAAACACCGAGTGGCTGTCCGGCCTTGTCGAAACCGACGAGAAGGGCTTCGTCCTCACCGGACAAGAAGTGGGCCGCGCGAGCCCGTTCGAAACGGGCACCGATGGCATCTTTGCGGTCGGCGATGTGCGATCAGGTTCGGTCAAACGTGTTGCGAGCGCGGTGGGCGAAGGATCGGTCGTGGTCAGCCAGATCTGGACCTATATCGACAATCTCAAGCGCGCCGAGGCGTCCTAGAAGGCCTAGCTCTTTTTGCCGAAAAAGCTGGAGGCCATGCCGGCGATATCGTCCAGCGCGTTGCCGTCGCCATCTTGATCGAGCATGCCCAGAAGGCCGTCCAGACCGCCTTCCTGGCCCTGAAGCCCGGACGCGATGTCTCCCAGCGCGTTTTCGCCGCCCAATTGCGACACAATACCGGTGAGCGCGGTCATATCGAAGCCCGTTTTCTGCGCGGCCAGTTCGACCGTGTCGCCTTCTTCAGCGTGGGACTGCGTGAGCGCGGCAATCGCCTTTTCGGCCATCGCTGGATCGATACCGACCTGTTCGGCCAGACTGGCGACCGTATCGGGTGAACCGGCGATCTGCTGCATAATCCCGTCAAGCATGCTCATATTGAATCCCTTCCCAATTGCGCTGTGTTAGCGAATCCACCGTGCCGGAGTGTGAGCCATCGAAGGGCAAATGAAAAGGCCCCGTTCCGATACGAAACGAGGCCTTCTTTCTGAGACGTTCCAGAGGTTAGCCGAAAGGCAAGAGATCCTTAAAAAAGCTGCCTTGGCCAAGGCCACGCAAACCCTGCGACAGTTCATCAGCCACCGCGCCAAGCGCCTCTTCACCGCCAAGCGCAGTGATGATGCTGGTAAGAGTGGCTGCGTCGAAGGCCGTCTGCGGCGCGGCCATCGCAATCGTATCGCCGTCGCGCCCGTAATAACGGGCCAGCGCCATGATGGCTTTTTCAGCTTTCGCGGCATCGATGCCCAGTTCGCGGGCCAAGCCAATAACCGAATCCGCTGCGCCAGAAGTGCGCGCCAAAGTGGCGTCGAGAATACTCATATTCAGATCCCTATCTGCGTGAATGAAAAGGTAAGCCAACCGATCGGTAGGCCGTGCTCCCCAAGGTACGTATTCACAACAGAAAGGGTTCCGCACCGAAGCGGAAAAAACGCCGAAAAAGTGAAGATAATGAGGCGGCTAGGGCGAATTCCTAGGCAGCCGCTGGCGCGGCCTGACGAACGCCTTCATCAACATGCGCTTCGAACTCGGCGAAATTGTCGATGAAGAGCTGCACCAGCTTGGTGGCGGTCGCGTCGTAATCGGCTTTGTCCGTCCATGTGCTACGCGGATCGAGGATCGACTGATCGATACCTTTGGCGATCAAGGCCGGCACGGAGACTGGCACATCGAAGCCAAAGTTATCGTCCCGGCGGAATTCAACAGTGTCGAGATCGCCATCAAGCGCCGCGTTCAACAAGGCGCGCGTGGCCTTGATTGGCATGCGGTTGCCGACGCCGTATTTGCCGCCAGTCCAGCCGGTGTTGAGCAACCAGCATTGCACGCCGCCCTTGGCGATGCGCTCTTTCAGCAGGTTGCCGTACACGCTCGGGTGACGCGGCATGAACGGCGCGCCAAAGCAGGTTGAGAAGGTCGCCTCGGGCTCGGTCACGCCGATTTCCGTGCCGGCGACTTTCGCGGTGTAGCCCGAAAGGAAGTGATACATCGCCTGTTCGGGCGTGAGGCGAGCAATCGGAGGCAGAACACCAAAAGCGTCAGCGGTGAGCATCACCACATTGCTTGGCACAGGGCCGAGGTTCTTCTCGCTGGTGTTAGGGATGAAGTGGATTGGGTACGCGCCGCGCGTGTTCTCGGCGAGCGAGTTGTCGTCAAAATCCAGCTCGCGGGTTTGCGGATCCATGACGACGTTCTCGAGCACTGTGCCGAAACGCTTGGTCGTGGCGTAGATTTCGGGTTCCGCCTCTTCGGAAAGGCGGATCATCTTTGCGTAGCAACCGCCTTCGAAGTTGAACACGGCGGTGTCCGACCAGCCGTGTTCATCATCGCCGATCAGCGTGCGGCTGGCGTCGGCGGAAAGCGTGGTCTTACCGGTGCCTGACAGACCGAAGAAAACGCTCGTCTGCCCTTCGGCGCTGATATTGGCCGAACAATGCATCGGCATCACGCCGTCGGCCGGCAGCAGATAATTCAGGATGCCAAAGACGCTCTTCTTCATCTCACCGGCGTATTTTGTGCCACCGACAAGAATCAGTTTCTCGGTGAAGTTGACCGCGATCACCGTTTCGCTGTTGGTGCCGTGACGCGCCGGGTCGGCCTTGAAGCTCGGAAGATCGATGATGGTGTATTCCGGCGCAAAGCTGGTCAATTCATCGACCTCGGGCCGCACCAGAAGAGTGCGGATGAACAGGTTATGCCACGCCAGCTCGTTGATCACGCGCACATTCACGCGGTGTTCGGGCTGCGATCCACCATACAGATCGGCGACGTAAAGCGTCTCTTTTTCCCCGACAGCCTTCAGGAAATCCTCTTTGAGCGCCGCGAAATGATCGGGCGTCATGGCAACGTTGACCTTGCCCCACCACACCGTGTCCTCGGTCGTGGTGTCGCGAACGATGAACTTATCCTTCGCGCTGCGTCCCGTCTTCGCGCCGGTTTGGACAACCAAAGCGCCATCTTTCGAAAGGGCGCCTTCGCCCGCCGCTACCGACGCTTCGACAAGCGCCGCTGTGCCATAGTTGGATCGAATCTCGGCTTGAGTTTCAATACCTTGTGAACCAAGCGATTGGGCAAGCGGGGTCAAAGGGGAATCCTTTCAAAGTGCATCATTTGCTTTTTCAGCGAGGCCATAAACGCACATCATCTCGCTCGTTTTCCGATGCGCATAACGCGCACGGCGCACGCGATTCGCTGCGCGAGAATGACCCCAACTCTGTTCGCATAGGCAAGCGACAAAGCCGCGTCAAACGCGCGAAACGCAATCGAGTTTGCGCTCCGATTGTCTTGACAGTTCGCAGCGGCTAGACCCCTTTACGCGGAGGAAAACCAGCCCATGCCAAGCGCAGACGTGACATCGCCAAAGGCGCCCACTTCGTCCAACGCGATAGCTCCGGACAATGCGGGCGTCGTTGCGCTGGTGGATGATGACCGCAACATTCTCACAACCGTGGCGATTGCACTGCAAGCCGAGGGCTTTGTGACGCGGCTGTATTCGGACGGAGAAACGGCGCTCAAAGCGCTGCTTGAAAACCCGCCCGACCTTGCGGTGTTCGACATCAAAATGCCGAGAATGGATGGAATGGAATTGCTGGCGCGGGTGCGCGAGCATTCCGCACTCCCAGTGATTTTTCTGACAAGCAAAGACGACGAAGCCGACGAAGAGGCCGGGCTGGAGCAAGGCGCGGACGACTATATAGCCAAGCCTTTCAGCCAACGGCTTCTGATCGCGCGCATCCGAGCAATCCTGCGCCGCGCCGAGCCCGAGCGTGCCGCCGGAGAAGACAACGCCTCCGGCGAACCCGTGCACCCCAGTCTGAAGCGTGGTCGGCTCTTCATGGACCCGGCCCGCCACTATGTCGCTTGGGACGACAAACCCGTCAGCCTGACAGTCACCGAATTCCTCATTCTCGAAGCTCTGGCCGCGAGGCCCGGCGTCATAAAGAGCCGCAACCAGTTGATGGACGCCGCCTATCCCGATGACATCTTCGTCGATGATCGCACGGTCGACAGCCACATCAAGCGCATGCGACGCAAGTTTCGTGTGGTCGACACTACCTTTGCCGCCATCGATACGCTTTACGGCGCTGGCTACAGTTTCAACGACGCCTGAGGCGACATGAACGCGCCCTCCGATCCTGCCCGCGATATTGCGACAAGCCCCTCGCGGTCAGCGCAACCCGAGGCGGCGTTGGAAGACACGCCGGTCGCACGCGGTGGAGAACGCTTAAGCGTGACGGGTCGATTTGCCCTCACTGCGCGCATCCTGATTGTGAACATCCTGCCGCTGGCACTGCTGGGCGGCGGGCTGTTCTATCTCGACAGCTATCGCACCCAGCTGATCAATGAACGCTATAAGCTCGCGCGGATCGAAGCTCAGATCACCGCCGAAGCGCTGGCGGGTGCAAGGCGCGAGCGTCAGGAAGCGCTGCTGATCCAGATCGGAAAAGAACAGCGTATGCGGCTGCGCATGTTTGACGAAGAGGGTGAGCTTATCGCGGACAGCTTTGCGCTCGATGAACC
>JBCCKJ010000126.1:0-7077 GCA_039027455.1 Pseudomonadota bacterium
GGCATTCGCCTTCGCGAGCCCGACGGCATCTGGGCCAGCTACGACGTTCTGGATGTGTGGTATCAGAAAGCGGAATTCGGTGACGTTTGGATGCCTTACCTGCATGTGCGGGTGACGCCGGGCGAGCTTGATGGCGTCGATACCGAACACGGCGATGACGGCGCGTATGAAGACGAGGGGGCTTTTGCATCTCTCGCCGGGGAGGCCGAGCCATTCAAAATCTGATCAAACGCACGACCGGCCCCAACAAGGGCTCTGGACAGGGCAAGACGCTTCAGGAGCGGCTTAACGAGGTCCCGCAAAGCGATGCGCCGGCGGGCGAGCCCCAAAACGTACGCGACGCTGTTGGAGCGCCACATGAGGAGACCGTAACGGAACCCCAAGCCGGTGCGAGCACCGATGACATCGTGGCGGCGGCGAAGGCAGCGCGCGATAAAGCCAATCCGGGGGACCGTCAGGCGAGCGCAGCCAAAGCTTGCCTGATCGTTGATGACAGCCGGGTGATCCGCAAAGTGTCGGCCAAGATTGCGAAGTCACTCGGCTACGTACCCATCGAGGCGCAAGACGGCGAAGAAGCGCTCGCGCGCTGCAAAAACGCGATGCCGGATCTGGTCCTGACCGATTGGAACATGCCCGAAATGGACGGCATCGAGTTCGTTCGTCGACTGCGCGCCATTCCGACACCCAAAGCGCCCACCGTGGTGTTCTGCACCTCGAACGGGGAAGCCAAGGATATCCACGAAGGCATCGGCGCAGGCGCCGACGATTACATCGTGAAACCCTTCGATGAAAGCGCGCTACGAGCCAAGCTGGAGAAGTTGGGGCGCGATTAAGTCCACTTCTAGTCGCGAGCGGCTTTGCTGATTATCTGAGCAAGAGGGTCGGGTCTATCAATCGTTGGCCAATGGCTGGCTCCGGGTAACTGCACGGAATTGATCCCACTTTCAGAAAGCCATGCCACCGAGCTTTCGAGGCAGTTGTCCGGATTGAATATGTAAGTAACCCGGCCAGCCTCGCGGAGCGCTTCGCCAGGATGCTCACGGTCAGAAAACCGCTTGGCGTCGCAGCCCAGTTCCCAGAGCGCTTTCGGATCGGCCTTGGCGACCTCTTCGGCGTAACGCGCGAGAATGGGATCGCCTTCGCTCTTCTTTGCAAGTCGGGGGAGAAACCAGTCGCCAAAGCTTGCCGCGTTGGCGTGTTCAGAGGCGCGACCGGAGAAATAGGCGTCCTCAGCGGTCAAATTGCCTTCGAGCGAGATAATATGGGTGAGGGGCGAGCCCGCTTCGCGAGCCGCTAAAGACGCAATGATCGAGGCGACCGAATGCGCGATAATCGTGTCGGCGTTATGCGTTTTTGCCTTCTCGGCCACGAATTCGGTGAGTGCCGCCAGAGTTGTTTCCGCCTCGAGTGGCTCAGCGCCAAAGCCCGGAAGATCGAGAGGAACCAGATTATGCCGATCGGCTAAATCGGTCGCCAGCAGCGGATCGTACATGCTGGAATTGTCGCCAAATCCAGCTATCATAAGGATTGTTGAGCGGGTCACTTCACCCAGTCGAGCCCCATTTCCTCGAATACCTCTTTGTCGTCGCTCCATCCTTCGGAGTGTTTCACATGCAGGTAGAGGTGCACCGTCACGCCCAGCACGTCTGAAAGCTCTTTGCGCGCGGCCTCGCCAATCGCTTTGATTTTCTGCCCCCCTTTGCCCAGCACGATAGGGCGCTGCGTTTCGCGAGCGACCACGATCTGTTGGTGAATCTCCAAACTGCCGTCGGGCCGGAACTTGTAGAGCTCGGGTCGAACCGCGGTGTCGTAGGGCAGTTCTTCGTGCAGCTGCGCGTAAAGCTGTTCGCGCGTGATCTCGGCCGCCAACAAGCGTTCCGACGCGTCCGACACCTGGTCTTCGGGATACATCCAGACGCCTTCGGGCATCATCTTGGCGAGCGCGTCCTTCATTTCGGCCACGCCCTCTCCATTCAGCGCGGAGACGAAAAAGATCTCTTCAAAACCGATCCGCTGCGAGAGTTCTTGCGCGAGCGCCAGCAACGGCTCTTTCTTGGATTTGTCGACCTTGTTGAGCACCAAAATCTTGCGTTCCGGCCGCTTCTCCAGCGCGTCAAGAATCGGCTCGAGTTCGTGGCGGCGTTGCTTGATCGGGTCGACGATCAACAGGATCGCGTCGGCGCTGTCCGTGCCTTCCCAAGCAGCGTTCACCATCGCGCGATCGAGCCTGCGCTTGGGCGCAAAGATGCCGGGCGTGTCGACCAGAATGATCTGGGTCTCGCCATGCAGGGCAATCCCCAGCATGCGCGCGCGCGTCGTTTGCGCTTTGGCCGACGTGATGGCGACCTTTTGGCCCACCAATTGATTGACCAATGTTGATTTGCCTGCGTTCGGCGCGCCGATCACCGCAACCACACCGCATTGCGTTTGGGCGTTCACATCACTCACCCGAATTCCTCCAAAAAGGCCTGTGCGGCCCGTTTTTCCGCTTCGCCTTTGCTGCTGGCGGTGCCCTTGGCGGAGCCCAAGGACGGGATGCTGACTTCGACTGTAAAGCGCATCGCGTGGTCCGGTCCGCTGCGTTCAATCACCTGGTAAGACGGCATCGCCCGGCGATTGTGCGCGGCCCATTCCTGGAGCGCGCTTTTTGGGTGCTTGGCCTTGCCCGCGTTGCCGGCCAGTTCTTCGGCCCACAGATCGTAGACCACGTCCCGCGCGGCCTCAAAGCCGTTCTCGAGGAAGCACGCGCCAATAAGCGCTTCCATCACATCGCCAAGGATGTTGTCGCTATCCGCGCCGCCATCTTCGCGCGCCTGCTTTCCCAAACGGATGTGGTCGGGCAATCCTATGGCGCGCGCGATACGGGCACAGGTCGCGCCGCTCACTAATGCGTTGAGCCGTTGCGAAAGCTGTCCTTCAGCGGCGTCACCGTCGCGGAACAGCCACGCGGCGACCGCAAGCCCCAAGACGCGGTCTCCCAGAAACTCGAGCCTTTGGTAATCCCCAACGGCGGCTTGGCCCGAATTGGCGGAGACGGTTCCGTTGAAACTGCCGTGCGTAAGCGCGCGCAGCCACCTTTCATCGTCCTGCACATTAAGGCCCTGTGCGTTCAGCCAATCGCGCGTTTCGCCGCTCAGGCCCTCGTCGTTATCTCTCATAGAGTTGTGCCAATCCTGTCCCAACGGGCAGAGGTAAACCACGTCCACGGCTTTAGCCACTCGGCGCTTCCATCGGTGGACCAAAAGATAAGGGTGGCCCGACCAACCAGGTTGGCTTGCGGGACAAGGCCTACCGCGTCTCCGGCCAGAGCCGGAAAACGGCTGTCGCGCGAAAAATCGCGGTTGTCGCCAAGCACAAAGATATGCCCCTCGGGCACAGTGGTGGGAGAGGTGAAGTCTCCCGGAGCCGCGCCGAAGTCGAGAACCTCGTAGGTCATGCCATCGGGCAGGCGCTCCCGAAATCGGCTGTAGGAGCACGTTTGGCGGTTGGCCGCGAGGGCCTCTTCGGTTCCGCTTTTGCGACATGGAGCGTATGGCGAGACTTCAAAGGTGAAGTTTCCGATCCTCTCCTTGGAAACCGGCGCGCCGTTCAAAACGATCTGGCCATTGCGCATTTCGATCGTGTCACCGGGCAGCCCGATCACCCGTTTCACATAATCGACGTGGTCGATGGGATGCTTGAAAATGACCACGTCACCGCGCTGCGGATCGCTTGCAAAGATCCGCCCCGGAATGAGCGGTGCGTTCAGCGGAAGCGAGAAGCTGGAATAGCCGTACGACCACTTTGTCGCGATCAAAAAGTCCCCGTGCCACAAGCGCGGCAACATGCTTTCCGAAGGGATGGAAAACGGCGCGATGACAAAGCTTCGCAGGATCAACACCGCCAAGACAAGCTTCACCAGAAACCAGGCGAAGCCGAATGGGCTTTCTGTTTTATCCGCGTTTTCGTCCGCCTCCGTATCATCTGAGAACGCCGGGGTTGCTGCGCTCGATGACCCGGGGGAAGGATCAGATTGGGGGTTAACATCCATCGCAAGCACCCTTAGGCGCGCAAATTGTGACACGCAAAGGGGATTGGACGATCATGGCACAACGCGCTGAGGCGATAGCTCGGGCCTTGGAGAAGGTTCGTTCTGTGCCCTCTTCCTCGCTCAACGACCTCTTTGCGCACGACCCGAACAGAGCCGAGGCCTTCACGCGGCGTCTCGAATGGCCGGGCGTCGAGGGTGAGGTCAGCGGAATGCGGATCGACTTTTCGAAAACGCATTTGGATGGGGCTGTGCTCGATGCGTTCGAAGGGCTTTGCGAGGCGGCGGGCTTGGTAGAAGCGCGCGAAGCGCTGTTCGATGGTCAGATTGTGAATATAACCGAAGGACGCCCGGCCAATCATGGCGCGTTGCGCGGCAGCGGCGCCGATGCCGACACCGAAGAAGCGGCGGCGCTTTTGCGGCGCATGGGCATGCTGGTTGACGCGATCCACGAAGGCGCGTTTGGAGACGTAAAGCACCTGATTCACATCGGGATCGGGGGATCCGTCTTAGGCCCTGCTTTGGCTATCGATGCGTTGACCCGCGATCTTGCTAAGATTGATGTGCATGTCGTCTCGAACATTGATGGGTTAGCGCTCGAGCAAGCGTTTGCGGCGTGCGATCCGGAAACAACCCTAATCGCGGTCGCTTCAAAGACGTTCACAACAACCGAAACGATGACCAACGCTCGCAGCGCTTTGGCGTGGCTGGAGCGTGAAGGCGTGGCCGATCCAAGCGGGCGGGTGATCGCGCTAACAGCTAATCCCGAAAAGGCCGTCGAATGGGGGGTGGATGAGACGCGCATCCTGCCCTTCATGGAAAGCGTGGGCGGGCGGTACTCGCTGTGGTCCAGTATCGGGTTCCCGATCGCGCTCGCGATTGGGATGGACGAGTTTCACGAATTCCTCGCCGGTGCGCAGGCCGTTGACAGTCATTTTCGCGAGACGTCTGGCCAGGCCAACGCGCCCTTGCTCGCCGCCTTTGCCGATCAGTACTACGCGCGCGTTCGTGGCTGCCAAACACGCGCCGTGTTCGCCTATGACGAGCGGTTGGCGCTTTTCCCGAGCTATCTCCAGCAATTGGAAATGGAGTCGAACGGCAAGAGCGTGACGGTGGAAGGTGATCCGGTAAGCGGGCCCACCGCGCCGATCACGTGGGGCGGCGTAGGCACGGATGCGCAGCACGCCGTTTTCCAACTGCTGCACCAAGGCACCCATCTCGTGCCCGTGGATTTCGTCGCCAGCGTGACGCCGGGCGACGCCTTGGACCCTGTCCACCACCGCATCCTCCTGATGAACTGCCTCGCGCAAGGCGCGGCGTTGATGGCGGGTAAAGCAAACTCCAAGGATCCTGCGCGCGCCTATCCGGGCGATCGACCCTCGACCACGTTCCTTCTCGACGATCTCGACCCCGCCACCCTCGGCGCGCTGATCGCCTTCCACGAACACCGAACCTTTGCCAACGCGGTCCTGATGGGAATCAACCCGTTTGATCAGTTTGGCGTCGAACTGGGTAAAGACATCGCCAAGCAAATTGATGCGGGCGAGGGGGGTTTTGACGCGAGTACAAAGGCGCTAATGGAAGCTGCGGGTCTTGCGTGAGTCCGTGATGAATCAGAAGAAAGAACCGAGGGCAGCGACTAAAGAGCTCTATATTGGGATTGCTGGTCTTGTTCTGAGCTCGATTGCGCTGTTTCAATCATGTAGCGCAGAAAAGCTTGCGAGACTTACGACAAAGGAGCGCAATTTAGACATAGTCGAAACTATCGTCGACAGATGCCTATCTCGGATAGAACAGACATTTAGTCTAGATGGTAACACTGACGCCGAAAATAGCTTCTTGTATATGGTTTCCTTTCAATGCGCCAATGAAGTTAAGGATGTTAGTCCGGCCTTCTATGACCGACATTTCAACGGGGCTATCAAAGACTCCTTCTTCCTTCCTCTCGAGGATGATAAGTATAAATTTGGAAGCTCAAAATTCGATGCACCATTAACAAGGTCATCGGCCAAGATCGGTGTGTTATTGATTCGTGGCTTCAAAACAGACATTCGCAAAGAAAGGCGAGAGCTTGGCGCACTTCTGTTCGATTGACTTTTTGCTTCATCGCCTCCATTTGGCACGAACATGACGAGCAGTGAGCCAGCGTGAAGCGGCCCGGCGTGAACATGCGTCAAGGTCCAGCGGCCTCTCGTTCCTGACATTCACCTGACTTCCCTTTTCACGCGGGTGGTTTTTAAACCCCGCGCTTCGCACGCTATTTCTTCGCGTGCGCGTCGCACTTTTTGCGAGTTTACATGACACAGTTTTCCGATCTCGGGCTTTCGCAGCCCGTTCTTCAGGCTCTTGATCTCAAGGGCTACTCCACTCCGACACCGATCCAGGAACAGGCCATCCCGCCTGTGCTGGAGGGTCGAGATCTGCTTGGTATTGCGCAAACGGGGACCGGCAAGACCGCCGCGTTCATGCTGCCGGGCATTGATCGTTTGCGCGAGGCTGACAATCGTATCCCCTTCAAATCCTGCCGCATGCTGGTGCTTGCCCCGACGCGCGAGCTGGCCGGGCAAATCGCCGCCAGCGCCAAAGACTACGGCGCGCTGGCCGGGCTCAAAGTGCAGTCGATTGTCGGCGGCACCAGCGTTAACAAGGATCGCAACAAGCTTCATCGGGGGACCGACATTCTGGTCGCGACGCCCGGTCGTCTGCTCGATCTGATTGATCAGAAAGCGTTCAACTTGTCGGGTGTCGAAGTGCTCGTGCTCGACGAAGCTGACCAAATGCTCGACCTTGGCTTTATCCACGCGCTGCGTCGGATCAACCAATTGGTGCCCAAAGAGCGCCAGACGCTGTTTTTTAGCGCGACTATGCCCAAGCAAATCCGAGAGCTTGTCTCAGGCTATTGCACCAATCCCGTGCAAGTCTCGGTGACGCCGGAAAGCACGACCGCTGAGCGGATCGAACAGTTCCTCTTCATGGTGCAGCAGGATGAAAAACCCGCGCTGCTTGAACTGGTGCTTTCGGGCCGCCACCGCGTGCCCGGAGAGTTTGAC
>JBCCKJ010000127.1:0-7032 GCA_039027455.1 Pseudomonadota bacterium
GATCCCGATGGTAATCTTCGCGGGCTTCATCGTCGCCGGGTTTGGCGTGCCGATGATCTGGACTCGTTTGGGCCAGAACAAGACCAAGCCAATGTCTTATGGTCAGTTTCAGAATGACGGCGTGATGACGCATACGGGACGCTGCGCCCCGCGCGACGCCGCGATCCAGATGCTCATCTTACCGGCTCTTATTGTGGCTTGGGGCTTAGCGGTGGCGATTATCGTCGCGATCGTAGCCTAAGCCAAAGAAGACCCCTCAGCGCCCGGACAGCGCTGCAAGAAGCGCGGGATTGAGAACATCGATCCCGCGCTTTCCTGTGCGCTGAATCGCTCCGCTTGATTCAATCTCGCCCAGTTTGCGACTCACCGTCTCGATGGTGAGCCCCAGCATATTGGCGATCTCGCCCCGTGTTAGCGGCAGCTCGAAGGTTGTCGCAGCGTGACAGGAGGATTGGCTGGAGGAAAGCGCGAAATCGTGTAGCAAGGCGGCGAGCCGGGTTTCCGCCGAGGCGTGACCCGTCAATTCAAGCAGCGCGCGAGTGGCCAACAGATCTTCCTGACTGCGTCGCAGGAGCGCGCGGGCCAGCGCCGGGTAGTTTTCGATCGCGGCTTCGATATCGCCGCGTGCAAAGGTGCAGAGGCAGCTTTCGGTAAGCGCAACGACATCGTGATGCGCGAACGGTGCAAACAGCTCTCCGATAAAGCCAGCCGGATGGACGAGAGCGAGGATCTGTTCGTTTCCATCGGCGTCGATGGCGGAAACCTTGAGCGCGCCGCTCACAAGCGTGGCGCATGCCGCTTCCTCATCGCCCGCGGCAAACAGCATTTCGCCGCGTTTGAGGACACGAGTTCGGCCTGCCGCCGCCATGGCGTCGCGTTCCTCTTGTGTCAGAACGGCGCAGGCCGCGGTCTCGCGGACGGGGCAGTCTTCACAGGAAAGCTGAACGGTGGCCATTTCAGTTGTGTCCCATCCCTTTTTGGCTCTTACAACCCTATGTCAGCTTCAAGATCAGAAAGGACGCGCGCCTGTTCATCAAGCGACGCGGCGAGGTTTCCCTGAAGGTCCATAAGCCCTAGAAGATCGTGTTCCGGGCTTCGAGCGAGGCGCGCCTCAGCTGAGATGATATCCAGATCCGCCAAAGCCATTCGACCCTCACTATGATGCGATGCGAGGTCAGCGAGGCGAATCTGGGCTTCGGCCCATTCGTCCGATTCGATTTGCGAACCAGTGGCGGCGAGAGCGGACGCCCGCGCGGCTGCCAGGCTCACGTCGAACGCTGCGCTTGCCTCGGCGGCTCTGGCGTTAACCGCATCCAGGCGCGCGCTGATATCGCCGACAGGCGCTGCCTCGGTTTCGCGCACTTGGTCAATGTCAGGCACCGTAACGGTCGGAAACCGCATCGCTACGCGCGTCCCATCTTCGCTCGGCTTCGGCATTGAGAAACCTGGGTAATCCGCCGATGATCCGGCGCACGCGCTGAGCGATAGAGCCGCAAAACCAAGCGGCAAGCTTATCCAGATGGATGAAGGCGTAACGCGATGAATCATGATCCCAAGCTGTCGTATCACGAGCGCGGGCCAAGTGGTAGGCTTGTGTAAGGATCAATGTGTCTTGTATACTGGACACGTTGGGGTGGGCTCAAGCCGGTAAAACTTCGCCTGACCGACTGCGAGTAGTGGTTGACTTGATCGGCCCGTTCCCTTAACGGCACCCATCTTTCAGGGGCTGCTCATGAGGCAGCGCCGCAATGGCGTTTGATCCATAGAGTGAACCTCAATCGGTCAAACACACACGCAAGATTGAGAGTTTACAAGCCATGTTCGCGATAGTGCGCACAGGCGGCAAGCAATATCGGGTTGCCGCCGGAGACAAGATTGCCGTTGAGAAGCTCGCCGGAGAAGCCGGTGAAACGATCGTGCTGGACGACATCCTTCTGGCCGGCGAAGGCGACACCGTCGCCGACGCGTCTAAGGTGACCGTTTCGGCTGAGATCATCGCTCAGGCCAAAAGTGAAAAGGTCGTCGTTTTCAAAAAGCGTCGCCGCCACAATTACCGCCGTAAGGCCGGTCACCGTCAGCAGATGACGCTGTTGCGCATCACTGATGTGGGCACGGGCGCGAAGAAGGCTCCGGCTAAGAAAGCCGCGGCTCCGAAGACGGAAGCGACCGAAGCCAAGGCGGCTCCCGCCAAGAAAGCTCCGGCCAAGAAGCCCGCCGCCACCAAGGCGGCTACCAAGCCCGCAGCGGCGGCCAAGAAACCGGCTGCTAAGAAAGCTCCGGCTAAGAAGGCGCCCGCCAAGAAGGCCGCGCCCAAAGCTGACGATACGAAGTAAGGATCAGGACCAATGGCACATAAAAAAGCAGGCGGTTCATCGCGCAACGGTCGCGATTCGAACGCAAAGCGTCTCGGTGTGAAGAAGTTCGGCGGCCAGAACGTGGTCGGCGGCAACATCCTCGTGCGTCAGCGCGGCACCAAGTTCTACCCGGGCACCAATGTCGGCCTTGGCAAGGATCACACCCTCTTCGCGCTCGAAGACGGTGTCGTCCGATTCCACAAAGGCAAGCTCGGCCGCAAATACGTGTCGGTAGACATGATTGCGCAAGCAGCCGAATAACCGGACGGTTCACGAAAAGGATCGTCCACCGGGGCGGTCCTAGCCGAACGTAAGTATCGGCGTTGATGAGGGAGAAGGGCCACCCCGAAAATCGGGGGAGCCGTCTCCCTCTTCGCGTTTCTCCCTCGCTTTGTCGCGAAATTATGTTTCGCGGCCACAAAATTGTCACGAGCGCGCCGTATCGGCTCGCTCGGGGCGAGAGAGGGATTACTCGTGTTCCATAGAAGCCAAAGACTGCTGCTGCGGCCCGTGTGGCCGGAGGACTCGCAAGCTCTGTTAGCCGGGATTGCGGATGAAGGCGTTGTGCGCAACCTCGCCCGCGCGCCGTGGCCCTATCGAGAGAGCGACGCACAAGAGTTCACTGCGCTTCCTGTCGAGCCGATGTTTCCCCGTTTTCTTATTACCCGCGCGCGTGATGCGGCGCTGGTGGGCTGCATCGGTATCGATCGCACCGAAGCGTTCGCAGAGGCCTCCGACAACGCTGTTGAGCTTGGCTACTGGATCGCTCGCCAGCATTGGAGGCAGGGATACGCGACCGAAGCGGGTCAGGCTGTGGTCAAAATCGCCAAGACGCTTGGCTATAGCCGCGTGATGGCGATGCACTTCCTCGACAATCCGGCTTCGGGCCGAGTTCTGGAGAAACTGGGCTTTGTCTCAACGGGCGTCATATCAAAGCGGCACTCCTGCGCACGAGGGGAAGAAGTGATGGCTCGCGAATACGAGCTCGACCTTCGCGCTCTGCCGCAGATCAAAGAAATGGGGCGCGCGGCCGCCTAGGCGATTGATTTCCCACTGGGAAGGCGATGGGGTTAGCTTGTTTGGCTTGCTTGTCCCATCGCCCGATCTCGACTAGGAAATCGGCGTCATGAGCGCTCGTAAACGACTATCACCTGAAGAATCCCGCGCCACCGCCTTGGAAGCGGCGCGTGCCCTATTGATTGAGGCGGGCCCGCAAGCGGTCACACTGAAAGCTGTGGCGACGCGGATCGGGCGCACCCACGCCAACCTCTTGCACCACTTTGGTTCGGCCTCTGGCCTTCAAAAAGGCTTGGCCGAGCACCTCGCGCGCACGGTGTGCGAAACGATTAAGGAAGCGGTCCACGCAAGCCGCGCCGGGCTGGGTAACGCGCGCGAAGTGGTGGATTTAGCGTTCGATGCGTTTGATCGCGAAGGCGCGGGCGCGTTGACCAGTTGGATGCTTTTGACCGGCAACGAAGACGCCTTGGCGCCTATCATCACGACCATTCACGATCTCGTCGATGAGATCGCAACGGAGGAGACAGGCGCGCAGGAGGACCAACAGCAGGTGCATCGTGACACGCTGAACCTTGTGCTGCTTGCGCTGGGCGATGCGTTGATCGGAGCGGCCTTGGCCAAGTCGCTAGGCCTTCCGCGCGACGCCGCACGCGAACGCGCCCAGCAAGCTCTCGAAGCGTCGGTTGCGCGGTACCAGACGACCTGATCGCTCAGGTGGCGATACCAGTGCTTTGCCACTCGGGCAGTGTCGCCGTGTCCAAATCTGACACTCTGAGATGATCCACCGCTAGGCCAAGTTCGGGATAGGCGGTCTTCTGACGTTTCTCATCGGAAGCGGCGAGGGGCACCACGACCAGTCGCCGGTTGACCTTTTGCCGCCAATTCATGCGAGCGGTGTTCTCTTGCCCGACATAGCAGCCCTTCTCAAAGCTCACGCCGTTCAGTTCGACCGCGTTGGTTTCGAGCCACAAGATGTCGGCGAGCTCGGCTGTTCCTTCGGGTATGCCAAGGCTGAGACGGTGGGCGAGCCACGCTGCGTCCGCCGGATCTCCCTCGGGGGCGCCCAGCCAGCGAAAGCCAAGCTGCGGCAAACGCGGATCCACTGTCGCCCCGTCCATCGGATCCACAGACCAATGCACGCCCAGATCATCGCGTCGGGTAATGTCGATCGGTCGGCGCAAGCGATAGAGTGAAAGGCGCTTTACAAGATCGTCCGCCACCGCTGCTTCGCAATCAATCAGCAGCTGGCCATCCACGCCTTCCCACACGAGAAAGTCGAACATCGCCTTGCCTTGGGCGGAAAGCAGCGCGGCGTAGACGGGCAATTCGCCGGAGACATCGTTCGTCACCAGCCCCTGCAAAAAATCGCGCACGTCTTCACCCGCCTCACGCGGGGCGATCTGGATAACGGCGCGGGCCGACAGAAGAGTGGCGTTCATTGAGTTCTAAACCCTTTTCGCGACCGCTTCGGCCAGGCGTTCGCCGAGCTCCGGTCCTTGTACTGGGTAAAGATAGGGTTCGATCAGCTCGGCTTCCATAACCGCCAGACCACCATCGTCCATTCGCAGCATATCGATCCGCGCGTAGAGTGGCTTTTCAGAAGGGAGCGCCGCCAGAACAGCCTGCGCTGCCTCCAGATCGCTTGGAGGAGGGGTGAAAACCTCTTCGGTGCCGCCGTAGAGCGATTGGATGCGATAATCGCCCTTGGCGGCGCGTTTCACCAAGGCGTGGCTGAACGCGCCGTCGATGAAGACGAAACTGAATTCACCTTCTGTCGCGATGGTCGGGAGAAAGGGTTGGAGCATGGCCGGTTGGTCAAAAACCCAATCGGGCCCGGGAAGACTGCTGCGCCTAACCAGTTCTTGCCCCTCGGCCCCGGCGCCCACCTGACGTTTGACAACGATGCGATCGCAATCGAACACCTCGAAGGCTTCGCTGGCGCCTTTCGCTGTCACGATCTCGCGCCACAGCGTGGGGATCGTGCACACGCCCGCCTCTTCGAGCTCGCGCAGATAGGTTTTCGCGATGTTCCAGCGGACGAGATCCGGGGTGTTGCACACCTCTATACCTTCCGCTTCGAGCGCGTAGAGCTTGGCCAGAAAGTCCTCGGCGCGATCTTGATAGTTCCACGCCGTCCCCAGCATCGCCAGTTTGACGCTCTCAAACGCGTCTATCGGCGCCTCCCAATCCACCACGCGAAGGTCGAGCCCGCGCGCTTTGAAGGCGCGCTGAAGCGCTGCGATCATCAGATCGTGTTCGAACGCGTCGCCACGGCGCTCCACGGATGGGTTATCGGAGGAAGGCACCGTCGTGGCGCAGGCAAGAAAGGCGATGGTCGTCATATGGGCTTGGCGTGTAAGACTCTCTTTGCGCACTGGAAAGCCCCGATGCGAGCGACTAGGTGGACACCATGACCGACACGCTCACGATCCGGCGTCCTGACGATTGGCATCTGCATTTCCGCGATGGCGATATCATGCGTGAAGTCGTCCCTTATACCGCCCGTCAATTCGCGCGCGCGATTGTTATGCCCAATCTCACGCCCCCGGTGACGACCACCGAACTGGGGCGCGCCTATCGCGATCGTATCCTCGCCGCCGTGCCTGAGGGCGTTTGCTTTGAACCCCTGATGACGTGCTATCTGACGGACAACACCGATCCCGATGATCTGGCGCGCGGGGCCAAGGAAGGGGTGTTCACGGCGGCCAAGATGTATCCGGCCAACGCTACTACCAACTCCGCCAGTGGGGTGACCGATGTGGAAGGCATCTACCCTGTGTTTGAGCGGATGGAGGCCGAAGATATCGTCCTGTGCATCCATGGCGAGGTGGTGGATGCCGATATCGATGTTTTCGATCGCGAGGCCGAATTCATTGATCGCTATTTGACTGGGATCGCGAAGACTTTTCCAAATCTGCGCATCGTGTTTGAACACATCACGACCTCGGACGCGGTCGAGTTTGTGAAAGCGGGGAGCGAGAAGGTGGCGGCGACCATCACGCCGCAACACCTCCATATCAATCGCAACGCGATGCTGGTCGGCGGCATTCAGCCCCACAATTACTGTCTGCCAGTCGCCAAACGAGAGAGCCACCGGCTGGCACTGCGTGCGGCGGCGACCTCGGCGGATCCTGCCATTGCGCGCAAGTTCTTCCTCGGCACCGACAGCGCGCCGCACCTTCGCGGGGACAAGGAAAGCGCGTGCGGATGCGCCGGGATTTTCGGCGCGCCCACCGCGCTGGAGAGCTATTTGACCGTGTTCGATGATGAGGACGCCATCGACCGTTTCGAAGCCTTTGCCTCGCTCAACGGACCGGCGTTCTACCAATTGCCGGTCAACGAAGAGACGGTCACTCTCGAGCGGGTTGATATGCCGGTGCCCGAAGAAATTCCGCTCGTGGGCGAAACGATCGTGCCGTGGCACGCAGGTCAAACGCTGAAATGGCGGTTCGTGGGCTAGGTTGCCAAAATCGACCGTTTAGCGCGGCGCGAGCGCACAAACAGATCGCCCGCAAAGATGATGACCGCCGTCCAGATCAAAGCGAAGCTGGCCATTTGAACCGGCTTTAGCTCTTCCTCGAAAACGAACAGCCCCAGCAAAAAGACAATGGTGGGCGCGAGATATTGAATGAAGCCGAGGGTTGAGTATTCCATCCGGCGC
>JBCCKJ010000128.1:0-6980 GCA_039027455.1 Pseudomonadota bacterium
CGCCCGCGATTGGTGACACTGGTCTGCAAAAAAAAGTCATGAAGCGATGCGGTCGATCGGAAGGGGTCGACTTGAAAAGCGCAATCGGCCAGAGCCTCAAGCGATTATGCGGCTCTCAGACTGTCACAATATCGACGATTTTCGCACGCTGGCGAAGAAGCGCCTGCCCTTTCCTGTGTTCGATTACATCGATGGCGCGGCGGATGACGAGCTAACCAAAGCGCGCAACACCGTGGCCTATGAGGCGGTGGACCTTGTGCCCGATGTGCTGGCGGGCGTGGACGCGATCGACACATCCCGCACGATACTAGGCCGCCAAAGCGCCCTGCCCCTGCTGCTTTCGCCCACGGCCGTCCAACGCGCGTTCCACTGGCAGGGCGAAACCGCCGTCGCCAAGGCGGCGGAGAAGTTCGGGCTGTGGTTTGGCATTTCCAGCCTCGCTACCCGCTCAATTGAAGAAATTGCCGCGCTCACCAGCGGGCCCAAGATGTTCCAGCTCTACGTGCACAAGGACAAGGGTCTCAACACGCATATGATCGAGCGGTGCCAGGCGGCCAAGTTCGATTGCATGGCGCTAACGGTCGACACAATCGTTTCGGGCAAGCGCGAGCGGTGTCTGCGTTCGGGTTTCACCACCCCGCCCCGCTTCACGCCCGCGAGCGTGTGGAGCTACGCCACCCGGCCCAAGTGGACGCTCGATTATGTCCTTCGGGAGAAATTCCGCCTGCCCAATCTGGACACGCATGTCAGTGAAGGCTCGAGCCAGGCGGTGAGCATCGCGGAGTACTTCAACACGATGCTCGACACCTCGATGGACTGGTCGACCGCCGCCGATATTCGCGAGCAATGGGGCGGCACCTTTGTGCTCAAAGGCGTGATGAGCGTCGCCGACGCGCGCCGCGCGGTCGAAATCGGCGCGGATGGGATCATGCTATCCAACCATGGCGGGCGGCAATTGGACGGCAGCCGCGCGCCTTTCGATCAGTTGCAAGAGATCGTCGACGCGGTGGGCGGCGAGATTGAGATTATCTGCGATGGCGGCGTGCGGCGCGGCACGCACGCTTTGAAAGCGCTGTGCACCGGGGCGACCGCTGCCTCTGGAGGGCGACTTTATCTCTACGCTCTTGCGGCGGCGGGCCAAGACGGTGTTGAGCGCGCGCTCGGTCTGCTAAAGGACGAAATAGAGCGCGGGATGCGGTTGATGGGCGTCACTAGGGTCGACCAACTCACTCGCGAGAGATTGCGGGTGCGCTAGAGAAACTCGGGCGGCGCTGTGTCATGAAGCTGACACGAAAATGTCTCTTTAGCGCGGGGACCACGAAGGCTTAGGCTTGGGGCACGACATGACGATTCTTGGCAAATCCATGGTTCCAGCGGCGCTTCTCGCTCTGGCCGCTTGCGGCGCTCCGGCGGAAGAAGAGACCACGACCAGTCAGGCGGACAACTACGCCGCGCGCATCAACGGCGAACAATCGGCGCAAGCCACTGAATCCGTAACTGAGGTTACGACCGACACTCCTGTTGTCGGGCCGACCGTGGCACAGCCGCTTGAGACTATCGCATCGGGGCCTTTGAACCCAGGCACCGCGACCGATCCCAACACCGCATGCAACGCAAACCTGTTCGGTAAGTTCATCGGTCAGCAGCCCGACGCCGATGTTCGCGCGCAAATTCTCGAAGTCGCCAACGATGTAACCGAAGTGCGCTTCATCGCACCGGGCGGTGACTACATCAAACCCGATCCCACCAACCCACGCCTGAACGTGATGATCGCGGTGGACGGGATTATCCGCGACATTCGCTGCGGCTAAACGCGAAACCCCCGCCACCACGGTGACGGGGGTTCGTTTTGAGCCGACCAGAGGTTGCATCAGCTCAACTCGTGTGAGGCTCGCGCCTTAGTCTTGGTAGTGCTCGTCCGCCGAGTGGGTCGGATAGTTGGTATCCGCCTTGGCGATGAAGCCGGGGATGTCGGCGTTCCAACGTTCAGCGACGCTCTCGTTGAAGTTCAGATAGAGCGTGCCGTCGACAATTTTGTAGACGTTGGGATCACCCGGCGCGAGCGCGTCGTTGGCACCGATGGCCCAGGCGCAATAGCCGCCATAGGCCGGCGCGTATTTGGCGGGGTCAGCGACGAAGGTGTCAGCGTTCTCGGCGCTGGCGAACCGATAATCGTAGCCTTGGTAGCGCACGGTGAACTCTTCCGAGCCTTCGGTGGGGACGCCTTCGCCAGTGAAGTAGCTGACCACGTCAAAGCCGGAAACGGCGAGCGTGTCTGCTTTGGCTTTGCGGAACACAGGGCCGGTCGCCTCGCCGCCAAGATCGCGGTAAAGGCCAGCTTCGGCCGGAGCTTCCGCCGCCATTGCATCAACGGGGGCTTCAGTGGTTTCGGCCGGGGCCGAGCACGCCGCAAGGCCAGCGACGAGAGCGAGAGCAAAAATCGAAGTCTTCATTGGTATTCTCCTCCTGGGGAATGGAATTCATAATCGAAACCTCAGATGCCTGTTTCCGAGGTAACACTCGCCAGTTCGCGCAATTGGAGCTCAAGGTTACACGCGATCTTGCGCAACGCGATTTTTTCCGCGAAGAGACTGCGCATGACGATGATTGCGCTCCTTAGCCTACGACTTATTCGCCCTTGGAGGTGAAGGCTTTGGCGTGAGACGCGCGGGGCTGATCTTCCAAGGGACCCGCCCAACGCTCTTCCCAAACATTCTCGCAAAAAGTCACCCGTCATGTCCATGTTGAAAGTCCCGTCCCGCAAATACGCCGCTTTCGGCCAGATCAATCTGCCCGATCGCCAATGGCCCACCCGCCTGATTGAGAAGGCGCCGCGTTGGCTTTCCACCGATCTGCGCGACGGCAACCAATCGATCATTGATCCGATGGACGCGGTCAAAAAGCGCCGATTTTTCGATTTGCTGGTCGAAGTGGGCGTGAAAGAGATCGAAATCGGCTTTCCCAGCGCGGGCGCGACCGAGTTCGACTTTATCTCCGGCCTCGTGCAATCGGGCGCGGTGCCCAACGATGTACTCGTGCAGGTGCTCACGCAGTCGCGCGAAGACTTGATCCGCACCTCGTTTGAAAGCCTGACGGGCGCCAAACAAGCGATCGTCCACCTTTACAACGCGGTTTCGCCCGCCTGGCGCGATATCGTGTTCCGCATGTCGAAAGACGAAGTGCGCGGCATTGCTGAGGCGGGCGCAAAGATGATGCGCGACGAAGCCGCCAAGCATCCGAACACCGATTGGAACTTCCAATACAGCCCCGAAACCTTCTCCACTGCCGAGATCGACTTTAGCATCGAGGTGTGCGCGGCGGTGATGGAAGTGCTCGCGCCCACGCCCGACAAGCCGATCATCCTCAACCTGCCCGCCACGGTCGAGGCGGCCACACCCAATATCTACGCCGACCAGATCGAGTATTTCTGCCGCAATCTGCCCAACCGGGAGAGCGCGGTGATCAGCCTTCACACGCATAACGATCGCGGCACCGGGGTTGCGGCGGCGGAACTGGGCCTGATGGCGGGCGCCGACCGCGTCGAAGGGTGCCTTTTCGGCAATGGGGAACGCACGGGCAATTGCTGCCTCGTGACGATGGCGCTCAATATGTACACGCAGGGCGTCGATCCCGGCCTCGACTTTTCCGACATCGACCGCGTGATCGAGACGGTCGAATACTGCAACGACCTACCAGTCCACCAGCGCCATCCCTATGGTGGCGAGCTTGTCTACACCGCCTTTTCCGGCAGCCATCAGGACGCGATCAAGAAGGGTTTTGAAGCGCGCGAAACGCAGAACGACGAAGGCTGGCGCGTCCCCTATTTGCCGATTGATCCCGCGGATCTGGGCCGCAATTACGAAGCCGTCATCCGCGTCAACTCGCAAAGCGGTAAAGGCGGCTTTGCCTGGGTGCTGGAGAAGGATCAGGGCCTCAAACTGCCCAAGAAGATGCAGGCCGATTTCAGCCGCGCGGTACAGAACCTCGCGGATGAATTGGGGCGCGAGCTTAACGCGGATGACATCTGGGACGCGTTCAAACGCGCCTACCACGTCCAGACACCGGACAAGCACTTCCAGCTGGTCGACTACGAGGAGAGCCGGGCCTCGGACGGCACACGCGTCTTCTCGGGCAAGATTGCGGTCCAAGGCGGCGAGCAAAGCGTGTCTGGCCGAGGCAATGGCTTGATCTCCAGCGTTGTGACCACGTTGGAACAGGCCTTTGATCTCGATCTCAAAGTGCTCGATTACACCGAACACGCGCTCGGAACCGGGCGCGACGCGCGCGCCGCCGCCTATCTCGAGTGCGAAAGCGGGGGCCGTGTGATCTGGGGCTGCGGCATAGACACCGACGTCGCCACCGCCTCCGTTAGAGCGGTTTTGAGCGCGGCGAATTCAGCGATCATAACCGAATGACGAGCCTCTTATTGCGAATAACTCGCAAATGACTTGACCAAGCTTCGAATAAACGACAATCTCTCCCCCAAGAGCAGACTCTTTAGGGAGAGTCGTTATGAAGAAAGTTGCTCAAGCAGCCCTTGCGCTGCTCTTTCTTGCTCTGATGATCATTGCCCTTTGGCGGTGGCCAATCAATGGCTGGGGCTCCGTCGCTTGGATGGCATCGATGTTTGCCATTAACATCATCCGCGCACCCTTCGCCAAAGCGAACAAAGACAACGTCATTACGGAAAAGACACAGGCGACGAAGGAAGCAGTCCTGTTGGGGCTCGTGTCGCTCGGCGGCTACCTGCCGCTTATCCATCTCGCGACCGGCTGGTTCAGCTTTGCCAATTACACCGTCCCCTTTTGGGTGCCAGTGATCGGCGCGCTCACATTGATACCCACGCTTTACCTATTTTGGCGAAGTCACGTGGATCTTGGCAGTAACTGGAGTGTGACCACCGAGCTTCGTGAGGAACACACGCTTGTGACACGCGGGGTGTACAATCGAGTTCGGCATCCGATGTACACGGCCATCTGGCTGCTTTTTCTGATGCAACCGCTTCTGGTTCACAATTGGATCGCGGGTTTCTCCGCTCCTATCGCTTTTGGGATAATGTACGTGATCCGGGTGCCTTACGAGGAAGCCATGATGCGACAGAAGTTCGGATCGGCTTACGATGAGTATTGCGAACGGTCCGGAAGGTTAGTTCCCAAGCTCTTCTAAAAGCGGCGAACAGCGTGGTGCAAAACGCCGAGGGCTGACATCGCCGTGAGCGCCTGACCCCTTTTCCCTTTCCTACCGACGCCGGGACGGGCGAGTAACGTGGCTGCGCGCCGAAAGCCCTTTCCCTGCCGAAAGGCGCAAAAAAACAGGAAAACTGTCACCTTTAGGTTTATCTTCCAGAGGCCTGATATCGTGAGCTAATCGTCGGGATATCGCCCCGGACACGCTGTCACCTTTGTCACCTTTACCGCGGACAAATTGGCTGGTTTCAGAACGCGCGGTGATCTGCCATATCAAAAGCAAACATTGGAAGCATAAGGGAGAGATGTGCAGCCATGACCGAAGAGATTCTGGAACCCGATCTGCCAATCATTGACCCGCACCATCACCTTTGGGACTTGCGCGCCATGCTGCCGATGTTTCCCGAACCGCGGCATCGCTTCATCGAAACGTTGATCCCGGTGGCCTATTACGGGTTTGACCATCTCCACGCCGAAGTCACCTCGGGCCATAACATCATCGCCACCGTCTTTATGGAGTGCGGCGCCTACTACAACGCCGCCTATGGCGAGGCGAAAAAGGTCGTGGGCGAAGTTGAGTTCGTGAACGGCGTCGCGGCGCAAAGCGCGAGCGGTCTTTACGGCGATCTGCGGCTGTGCGCGGGCATCGTGGGCCACGCGGACCTGCTTCAAGGCGCGGCGGCGGGAGACGTGTTGGACGCGCTGAAAGCCGCCTCGCCCGACCGCTTCAAGGGCATCCGCCACCAGGGCGCGTGGGACGCCGATCCCGACGTGCTCGGCCCTCCGTTCCACACCCCGCCCGAACTCTACAAAGACGCGACCTTCCGCGAAGGCTTCGCCGAATTGGGCAAGCGCGGGATGAGTTTTGACGCCTGGATCCTCGAGCCTCAGATCCCCGATGTGATCGATTTGGCTCGGGCCTTCCCCGACACGCCGATTTGCCTGGACCATTGTGGCACCCCGCTCGGCAATGCGAGCTATTCGGGCAAGCTCGAAGAACGATTTGATATCTGGCGCAAAAACATCCTCGAGCTCGGGAAATGCGAAAACGTTATGGTGAAACTCGGCGGGCTCGCCATGCACAATTGCGACTTGCCGCCTGAAGGCCCCGCGGCCGGCTGGTCGTCCGAACGCCTCGCGCCGCTTTGGAAGCCTTACATCGAAACCTGCATCGAAGCGTTCGGCACAGATCGGGCCATGTTTGAAAGCAATTATCCCGTCGATCGCTGGGGCGCGACCTATCCTGTGTTGTGGAACACCTTCAAGCGGATCACGTCCGGTGCGAGCGCCGAGGAGAAAGCGGCGCTCTATGCGGGGAACGCAAAGCGTTTCTATGCGCTTGATGATACGCTTGCTTGAGGCAAAACCAGTCTCTATCAGCCACTGAAAATCTGACTTTCAGACGGAGAGTACCCTATGTCCCTTCCCGCCCCGTTCGATCGCATGCGTCTGCCGCTGATCGGTTCCCCGCTCTTTATCGTTTCGGGCCCCGAATTGGTGATTGCGCAATGCAAAGCGGGCATCGTGGGCAGCTTTCCGGCGCTGAACGCGCGGCCGCAGTCTCTTCTTGATGAATGGCTGCACCAGATCACCGAAGAACTGGCCAAGCACAATCGCGAAAATCCGGATCGCCCGGCGGCGCCGTATGCGGTCAACCAGATCGTTCATAAGTCGAACGACCGTGTGATGCAGGACATGGCGACGTGCGAGAAGTGGCAGGTGCCGATGGTCATCACCTCGCTCGGCGCGCGAACGGAGATCTTCGACGCGGTGCGCAACTGGGGCGGGATCACG
>JBCCKJ010000129.1:0-6933 GCA_039027455.1 Pseudomonadota bacterium
GCAAGGTTAAGGTGCAGACGACAGTCAAATTTGCCGACGACGAGGCGATCCAGAACGTCGCCATCGGCGACAGTAAAGCTTGGCAGGTCCAGCCCAACAAGGCGCAATCGCTTCTGTTTGTGAAGCCGCTTGAGCCGCGCGCCGTCACCAATCTGACCGTGGTGACCAGCAAGCGAACATATCTGTTCGATCTGGTGGCCGCGCCCAACAACGCGCCGCTTTACGTGCTCCAGTTCCGCCATCCTGAGTTGGAAAAGGCGCGCGAAGAGGCGCGTTTGGCGGCATTGGAAGCCGAAAAAGAGGCGAAGGCAAACGCGCTTGAACTAGCGGCGGCGAACGATCCGTACGCGGTGCTGGATCCTGCTGCGCTGAATTTCGCCTGGGCCGGAGCCGGCGAAAGTGGCCTCCTTCCCACGCGCGCCTATGACGATGGCGACGCGCTGTTTTTGACTTGGCCCACGGGCATCTCGATCCCGGCGATCCTCATCACCAACGACGACGGCGAGGAAGGCCCGGTGAACTTCACGGTGCGCGGCGACACAGTCGTGCTCGATCGGGTTCCAAGCCAGATCATTCTACGATCCGGTGAGGAAGTCGCGACGCTGACCAACACCGGTCCCTCTGGCGAGGGGGCGCTCGCGTCATGATGTTGTCAACGCTGAGCCCACTGATGCCAAGCGCGCAGCCCATGTCTATGAGCGCGGGACACTCAAATCTGAAGGAGACGCCATAATGCGATTGGCGAAACGTCTTCCCGGCGGAAAGGAATCCAACGGAGCGCCCGAGGCGGGCGATCCGCGCGAACGCGAGAGCGCTGAGATCATTGATCTGGCCAGCCGCGCCGCTTTCCCAACTGTTTCCGAACGCAAAAGCACAGGCGATGGATTGGGCACTGCTGCTGCGGTAGCGATCATCATGGGCCTGGGCGCGGTTGTGTTCTGGAGCATGAACGCAGCCCAAGTGCCTGAGCCCGAAACGGTTGGTACCGCTGTGCCCGCGCCCGTTGTGCCTGCCGTGGCTCCCGTTCGCCCCGCACCCGTCGCGCCGCCGCGACGCCCTGATCCTGCCCCAGCGCCCGTCTTGCCGCGATCGCCCGACAGCGTGGAAGGCCCGGTGGTTAATCCCTATTCGAGCCCCGCCATGGTGTTCGACGCCAGCGTCGCGGCCAATCAGGCCGTGGCGGAAGCGCCAGCCGCTTCGGCAAGCATGACAAACGCACCCGCACCGGGGACGGCCATCGCTGGTTCGGCAGCCGCGTTCGCCAATTCGATCGGCGGTGTGGGCGGCGCTCCGGCGCAAGCGACGCAGATGACCAACGCGTCGACCACGGTGATCAAGGGGACGCTGATTCCAGCGGTTCTTGAGACCGCCATCAACACCGATGTGCCAGGCTATGTGCGCGCCGTGGTGAGCGAGGATGTGCGCAGCTTTGATGGCACCAAGGTTCTGATCCCGCGCTCTTCGCGCCTAATCGGTCAGTATCAATCGGGCGTCCAGCAGGGCCAAAAGCGCGCCTATGTGATCTGGGAAGAGGTCATTACGCCGCAGGGTGTGGTCGTGCGCATCGCGTCGCCCGCTGTCGCGTTTGACGGGACGACGGGGCTGGAAGGCGACGTCAACAGCCACTTCTTCAAACGGTTCGGTTCGGCCATGCTGCTATCGGTTATTGGCGGGCTCGGCGCGGCGGTTTCGGGCGGGGCCAGCTTGATCGTGAACGGCGGTCAGCAGGCGATCCCGGACGTAAACATCAGCCCGACCATTCGCGTGAAAATGGGCGAGCCGGTGCGCGTATTCACCGCGCGCAATCTCGATTTCAGCACGGTCGCGAACTGAGGCGGCGGGCGCAAAGCGGATAGGCCTGATGAGCGCTGACATTCATCCCTTGCCCCAATCGGGCGCCCCGTTGCCCGGTTCGGACGAAGCTCCGGTTGAGCCCAGCAGCCTGGACCAGATGGCGGAGCGCAGCGTCTATCTCGACGCCTATCTCGCGCCGTTTAAACGCTGGCTGGATCGCGACACGGTGACTGAAATCATGGTCAACCGCCCGGGCGAGGTCTGGGTGGAAGACGCGTCTGTGGGCGCGGGCATTCGCCGGATCGAAACGCCCGAGATCGACGATCGGCTGGTACAGCGCCTCGCCGAACAGGTGGCGCGGGTCAGCCACCAGGGAATCAACCGCGAGCATCCTTTGCTGGGCGCGACCTTGCCCGATGGAGCGCGTATTCAGTTCTGTGGTCCGCCAGCCAGCCGAAAGCACTGGATCATGGCGATCCGCCGCCACCGGCGCCTTGATCTGCCTTTGGACGCGTACGACACGGGTCCGTTGGCGGGCGAAGCGGGTGTGGTTATGCCCGATCCCCAGACGCAGCCCATCGCGTATCTGCGCGAAGCCATCCGGCATCGTCGCACCATCCTGATCTCGGGCGGCACCAGCACCGGGAAGACGACCTTCCTCAACGCCATGCTGGGCGAAATTCCCGAACAAGAGCGCGTGGTGCTGGTCGAAGACACGCCGGAGCTCAAATTCCCGGGCGAAAACTGCGTCGGCCTCGTTGCGGTGAAGGGTGAGCTGGGCGAAGCGAAGGTCACAGCCAACGAATTGCTTCAGGCAGCCTTGCGTCTGCGGCCTGATCGCATCGTGCTGGGCGAACTGCGAGGCGAAGAAAGCGTGTCGTTCCTGCGTGCGATTAACACCGGCCACCCCGGCAGCTTCTCCACCATTCACGCCAACAGCCTGCGCGGCGCGCTGGAACAGCTATCCTTGATGGTTATGCAAACCGGCATCGGGCTAACGCGGTCAGACACCATTGCCTACGCCGCGAGCGTTATCGATGTGATTGTACAGCTTGGTCGTGACGGCAATGGCAAACGCGGCATCAGGCAGATTGCGGAAGCCAAGTCCTTGATTTGACCTGAGAGTGGCCGTTTGAGGCACCTCAAACGAAATTGACTTTTCTGTGGTAAGACCCAAGTCCAAAGCCGGACTTACAGACTAACCCAAGCGATCAGAGCGCGGTCGATAGGCGGCGCAGGCCGGAGGAACCTGAAGAGCAGCCATGAGCAGCGCCCCGATCACCTTTGAAGAGCCGGCTACTGGCCCCGTTGCCGACGGGGACAATTATTCGAACCGGGAGCTTTCCTGGCTGTCGTTCAACGAGCGTGTTTTGGCGGAAGCTGAAAACCCGCGTTACCCGCTGCTTGAGCGGCTGCGCTTCCTGTCGATTTCGGGCAGCAATCTCGATGAATTCATGATGATCCGCGTCGCCGGCCTTGTAGGGCAGGCCCAGCGCGGCATCGATAAAGTGGCGATCGATGGGCGCACGCCCGGACAGCAATTGGTCGCCATCCGCGCCAAGCTGGCCGAGCTATCGGAACGGCAGCAGGATATCTGGCGCTCGCTTCGTGAAGCCTTGGCGATGTCCGACATCCACATTGCGGATGAACAGCGGATCAAGCCCGAAGCGCACGAATGGCTGTCGAACTTTTTCCTCCAAGAGATTCTGCCCGTCATCACCCCGCAAGCGCTGGATCCGGCGCACCCATTTCCCTTTGTCCAGAACGAAGGGCTGGGCCTGCTGTTCACGCTAACGCGAGACGCGGATGGCGAGCAGCTGATTGAAATGATCCTGATCCCGACCGCGTTGCCGCGCTTTGTGCGCCTGCCTGATAACGTCGCGGGCACCGGACCGGACGGAGGCGAGGCGACGTATATCTCGATCGCCAGCCTCATCCAGCGCTACGCCAAGCGACTGTTCCCCGGCTTCACCATTGAAGGCGATGGCCTTTTCCGCGTGCTGCGCGACAGCGATATCGAGATCGAGGAAGAAGCCGAAGATCTGGTGCGCACCTTCCGCAGCGCGATCCAGCGCCGGCGGCGCGGTCAGGTGATCCAGCTTGAACTGGAAGAGGACTTTGATCCCGCCGCCGAAACCATGCTCCTCGAACAGCTGGGCGTGAACGAGGCGGCGGTTATCAAGACCGATGGCATGATCGGCATCGATGGCCTATCTGAAATCGTTTCCGAGGATCGACCCGATCTGAAGTTTGACGCCTATTCCCCGCGCTACCCCGAGCGCGTGCGCGAGCATGACGGTGATGTGTTCTCCGCGATCCGCGAAAAAGATATCGTGGTGCACCACCCCTACGAAAGCTTCGAAGTGGTGGTCGATTTCATCCGGCAAGCGGCCGCGGACCCGGATGTGGTGGCGATCAAGCAGACGCTATATCGCGCGGGCTCGCAGTCCAACGTCATCAACGCCCTGATTGAAGCGGCTGAGAACGGTATTTCGGTAACCGCGGTGGTCGAGCTCAAGGCGCGTTTTGATGAAGAGCAGAACCTTAAATGGGCGACCAAGCTGGAGCGCGCCGGCGTTCAGGTGATCTACGGCTTCACCGATTGGAAAACCCACGCAAAGACCGCGATGATCGTGCGGCGCGAAGGCAACTCCTTCCGCACCTACTGCCATTTTGGCACCGGCAATTACCACCCGATCACCGCCAAGATTTACACCGATATGAGCTTCTTCACCGCCGATCCGCGCTTGGGCCGGGATGCGGCGCGGATGATGAACTTCGTCACGGGCTATGTTGAGCCCAAGGATATGGAGCTCATTAAGGTCGCGCCGCTTGATCTGCGCGAAGAGCTGTATCGTCGGATCGACACAGAGATAGCGAACGCGGGCAAAGGCCTGCCCGCCGCGATCTGGCTCAAATGCAACCAGATCACAGACAAGGGTATGATTGATCGGCTCTACGCGGCCAGCGACGCGGGTGTGCAGGTTGAATTGGTGGTGCGCGGTATCTGCTGCTTGAGGCCGGGCGTGCCAGACCTTTCCGAGAACATACGAGTGAAATCGATCATCGGCAGGTTCCTGGAGCACAGCCGCATTTACGCCTTTGCGAATGGCCACCCGATGCCCAGCCCGCAGGCGGCGGTGTTCATCTCTTCGGCGGACCTGATGGGCCGAAATCTGGACCGCCGCGTCGAGAGCCTGATCCCGGTTCTGAACCGGACAGTGCACGATCAGGTGCTGCAGCAGGTGCTCCTCGCCAATATGCTCGACACCGAACAGAGCTGGTGGCTCAACGCCGATGGCAGCTATTCGCGGGTGGAGCCGGGCGAAAAACCGTTCAATTGTCACCGCTATTTCATGACCAACCCCTCGCTTTCCGGGCGCGGAGGTGCTTTGGAAGCCGGAGCGGTTCCCAAATTGTCGCTTCGCCGAGGCCGCAGCGACTGATTGAGAGGAACTCATCAACGTCGACGCGCAGGGAGCGGAGCGGACGATCGAATGAGCTTCAAGAAACGGCGAGGCGATCGCGACGGGGCTTTTTCGGGAAACACAGCCAGTCGCGCGATTATCGATATTGGATCGAACACGGTCCGGATGGTGGTTTATGGCGGCGCGATGCGCGCGCCCACCGTGCTGCTTAACGAAAAGGTCACCGCTCGGCTTGGCCGCGATATCGCCAAGACCGGTAAGCTGGCGGATGAAGCCATCGATCTGGCGATGCGGGGCTTGCGCCGTTTCATCCTATTGATCGAAGACCTTGAGGTGGCCGATGTTGAAACGGTCGCCACGGCGGCGGTTCGCGAGGCCAAGAACGGCCTGGAGTTTGTGGCCAGCCTGCGCGAACTCGGCCTTGAACCGCGCATCCTTTCCGGCGAAAAAGAAGCGATCTTGAGCGCGCACGGCGTGGCAGGGGCCTTTCCCAAGGCGAAAGGTCTAGTGGCCGATCTGGGCGGGGGCAGTCTTGAATTGGCGGATCTGAGCGCGGATGAAGTCTCCGATCCTGTTTCTCTCGAGTTGGGGACGCTTCGGCTTCCTGATTACCGCGTCAAAGCCGATGGCTCGCCCGACGTGATGCGTTCCGCGATTGAGGCCGTCCTCAAAAAGCGCGCGGGAAAGCGGCCGAAGGACGCGCCGCTCTATCTGGTCGGCGGTACGTGGCGCGCCATGGCGGTCTTTGCCATGCAGGAGGAAGGCCACCCACTAAGCGATCCGCATGGATTTGTGCTCAGCGCCAAGCGCGCCAAGGCGATTGCGCGTGCGCTCGCTGAACAGACGGCCGAGGAACTGAAAGCGCGCCAGCGTATCTCGACGATGCGATCGGAGAAGCTACCGGACGCCGCGATCCTGTTTCAAGCCTTGCTGACGACGCTGGAGCCCAGCAAGGTCGTCTTTTCCTCGTGGGGTCTTCGCGAAGGGTTGCTCTACGATAGTCTCGCGCCGGATGGGCGCGCGCAAGATCCGCTTTTGGCAGGCGTCTCGGTCTTTGCATCGCAACGCGGCGCGCCGCCCACTTTGGCAACGCGGGTGGCCAGTTGGACGCTCGATGCGGCGCCTTCGGGCGAACACGGCAGCGAGAGGTTGAGGCTGGCAGCGACGATGCTCTCCTTGGCCTCGATGCAGATTGAGCCGAACATTCGCCTGCCTCAAGCGATCAACTGGGCGCTGCAGAAGCGCTGGATCGCGATCGACGGAAAACAACGCGCGATGCTGGCGGCGGCCATATCCGCCAACGGCAACGCGCTTGAACTGGATGAACGCGTGCGCACGCTCGCTCCTCAAGAAGCTTTGGATGAAGCGATCAACTGGGGTTTGAGTGTGCGGCTAGCCCGGCGCTTGGGCGCGCGTTCGCGCCGCTCGCTCGATATGAGCCGGTTGTTTGTTGACGAAGAAGCGCTTGTCTTAAGGCTGGCCACCAGCCACGCCTCCCTCGCAACCGGACCGGTCGAAAAGGATATTAAGCTGCTCGCCGCAAGGCTTGGCGTCAGCCCTAGGGTGGATATCGTCGAAGACGACGCCCTGCGCGCGGCCGAAGACTGAGGCGAGCAGACCTTAAGCGCGTTTTTCCTTGCCCGAAAACGGCGAGAAATCGGTTTCGGTGTCAAACAGATCGACCCCTTCCGCTTTCTTGAGCCAGCCCACC
>JBCCKJ010000130.1:0-6874 GCA_039027455.1 Pseudomonadota bacterium
GCGCGCGCCTGCGGATGGGATCGTCAACGATGTGCAGATCACGACCGAAGGCGGTTTTGTGAACGCCGGCGAAAAGATCATGCAGATCGTTCCGATTGGTGAGAAGCTCCTGATCGAAGCGCGTGTCGCACCAAGCGACATAGCGTTTATCGCGGTGGGAGACCGGGCGAACGTCAAGGTCACCGCTTATGACTTTTCAATCTACGGTGGGCTCAACGGCATCGTCCAACAGGTTTCCGCCGACAGCATTTTCGATGAGGTTGAGCGCGAAGCGTACTACACGGTGCTTATCGAGACCGATCAGTCGGCTATCGAGCGCGGTGAGCAGTCATTGCCCATTGTCCCGGGTATGATTTGCGATGTGGAGATTCTGACAGGTCGCCGGACGATCCTGAGTTATCTGATGAAGCCGGTAACGAAGGCCTTCGACCGAGCGCTAACAGAACAGTAAATTCGTGCGGGGCGCGCCACCGCGAAGCCTCAGCGACCGTGAACCCAGGTTCCGCTCTGCGCGAAGCTGAGGACCGGATGGTAATCGTGCGCATAGGCGCCATCGAGTACGGTGTCGGTCGTGTTGTCGAGGACGACAAATCGGCCATCAATCCGAACGATCAGCAGCGCGTGATCGGCGCGGCGGATGGTGTCGCGCGCTATGGTCAAGAACATGTCGTCACGGCTTACGCCTATTGCCGCAAGCAGCTGCATCTTGGTGAGCGCGATATCCTCGCAATCGCCGCGTTCTAGCGCCATCGTAAGGCGCGCGCCCGCCCAATAGTCAGAAAGCCCATAGAGTTGACGATCTTCGACATACTGAATCTTGCGATTAACCCAGCGGTTTACGCCCTGAACGACTTCTAGTGAAGGAGTGGAAGCGGCGCGGAAGGCGCGGGGCATCAGGCCAGACACCGCTTCATTTCCAACGCGCTTCCAGGCTTGGTCAAAGCTGGTGCGTTTGATCTCTACCCGCTGTGAGGCAAGAAAATCGCTTGAAGTTGCTGTCGCAAATGAAGAATTCGCAGCCAAATGAGGCGCCTCAAATTCGGCTATTCTGCACACGGACAAAGTTTTGCGCGCCGTTCCCGCAGCCGGCTCGAGGTTCGCTCCAGTGGGAGCGTTCGCCAAAGTGGCTGACGGGGCAGAGGCGGATTGTTGCGCGCGAATGCGTTCAAGCGCGGACATTTCTCGTCCTACAATCGCGCCGCTCTTGGTCTTTGCCACCGTGGTGTAGCGTGCGGCTTTCCGAACCGGACTGGGCGTCGGCAAGGATTTGCACCCCGTTTGAAGAACAAGAGCGGCAAGGGTCGGGCTCATCGTGATCGACGCGGCCGCGCTAGAGGCAGCGGACACCGGGCTCGCCATCGCCAACGCGAAGGCGGCCACACCGACCGGCAAACCGGCTCTTACTGCACCCAAAGCCAACATGGGCAGAGAATTGCCGCAGCGGCAAAAACATCTGGTGTGCAAGCCTGGTTAATTTGCGCGCAACGAATTCGACTTTAGTCGCGGCGGCGCCTCATTGCCGGGCCTTCAATTGGCTGTAGTCCGCTGCAAAATGAATCGCATAAATGCGACCGCTGCGGGACACTCTATCGAAAGACCCTTGAGCCTTGTTGGCGGGGCCTCTAGGCGCACAAATGAAGATTCGCGCGACCAAGGTTGGACTTGGCTGACGCATGTGAAAAAAGCGTGTCCATCACAAACGGGGGCCTCGTGGATCAACCAAGCGCAGCGATACCGCAAACGGCGCAATCGTCGCTGTTAGCCGGGCGTATGACCGATCTCGGATTTGGGCTTTTGTTCATCCTTGCATCGGGCGCCTTTATGATTTGGGGGCTCGATCACACAAACTCCGCCGAAGTCACGATCTTCGTATTAGCCACGGTGATCGGCCTTTTCATGGCGTTCAACATTGGCGGCAACGACGTCGCCAATTCCTTTGGGACGAGCGTTGGCGCGGGCACGGTCACTATCAAGCAGGCCTTGGGTATCGCGGCCATTTTCGAAGTCAGCGGTGCCATCATCGCCGGTGGAGAGGTGACTAAGACAATCCGCAAAGGGATTGTTGATCTTGGATCGCTTGAGATTGAGCCGATGCAGTTCGTATTCATTATGATGGCCGCCTTGTTGGCGGCCGCATTGTGGCTTTTGTTTGCCACACGACGGGGCTGGCCCGTCTCGACGACACATTCGATCGTTGGCGGCATAGTTGGTGCGGCCATTGCGCTGGGGGCCTTGATCGGAGGAGCCGATACAGCGCTCGCTCTCGTGCAATGGGACCAGATTGGGCTGATCGCAGCGTCATGGGTTGTGTCTCCGCTGCTCGGAGGCCTTGCGTCCTTCGCCCTCTTCGGCCTCATTAAGATGTTCATTCTTCTCTACAATGACCGCATGCAGGCGCAGATCGAAGCGCTGCAGACGGAACAAAGCAACCTCGAGCAAACAAGAACGGCTGGACTCACTGGAATGAGTGACGCGGAGAAGGTCGCGGCGATGGAGGCCATGGAACGAGACGCGCGGACGCTTGATTCGAGCGGCGCAACCGAAGCGTCGCTGGAGACCGATCTTTATAAGCAGATCTTTCGCCTGAAGGTCGAGCGTGGCGCCATCAACGCGGACAAGGCGCTGCGCAATTTGGTTCCGATTGTCGCGGCGGGCGGGGCTGCCATCATCTCGGCGATGCTGCTCTTTAAGGGTTTGAAGAACCTTGATCTGGGCCTGTCCACGCTCGACAACTTCCTGATCATGGGCATGGTGTCCTCGCTGGCGTGGATGGCGACCTATGTTTTCGCTCGCAGCTTGCGTGGCCAGAGTCTCGACCGAACGACCTTCATTCTGTTCGCTTGGTTGCAGGTCTTCACTGCCTGCGGTTTTGCTTTCAGCCATGGCGCCAACGATATCGCCAATGCGATCGGGCCGTTTGCGGCCATTCTTGATGTGATCAAGACCGGTCGGATTGACGACACCGCTTCGGTTCCTACCCCGGCTATGGTGGCTTTCGGCGTCGCGTTGGTGGTAGGCCTGTGGTTTATCGGAAAGGAAGTGATCCAGACCGTTGGACACAACCTCACTAAGATGCACCCGGCGTCGGGTTTTGCTGCCGAGTTGGCGGCATCAGCCGTAGTCTTGATGGCTTCTTTGCTCGGGATACCGGTCTCCAGCACGCATATTCTTATTGGTGCCGTTCTCGGTATCGGTCTTGTAAATAAGCAAACCAATTGGGGTCTGATGAAGCCGATCGGGCTTGCCTGGGTAATCACATTGCCCGCCGCAGCCTTCCTCGCTGCGGCTGGGTTTGTCGCTCTTAACAGCATCTTCTAGACTGCGGTTTGCGTCATCAAGACTGTAGGGTCGACCAGGTCTGAATTCCGGCCCTAGACCTCATTCAATTCACAGCGCGGCGCATTTATCGCTTGCTTTGGCACAATGTTGCAATGCACAATAAATTGATGCGCATAGCCATAGTTGATGAAAGTGCACCGCGTGCCTCGATTATTGAGGAGGGGCTCAAAGCCCTAGATGGGTGCGAAATCTTCACTTTGACGACGCGCGATGGACTGCTGGCGCGGATCGCTGAGATTGCTCCCGATATCGTTTTTATGGATCTGGGAAACCCCTCGCGCGATGTGCTGGAAGAGTATTTTGCCGTTAGCCGAGCGCTTGACCATCCAATCGCGATGTTTGTTGATGAAAGCGATGATGATTCCATCGCCGCATCAATTGACGCCGGCGTATCGACCTATGTCGTGGATGGCCTTTCCGCAAAGCGCATCCAGCCGCTCTTGCGGATGACGATGCAGCGATTTGAGGCGTTTGCGAGGCTTGAGGCTGAGCTCGCCGCGGCACAAGGGAAGCTGGCCGAACGCGAGACTATCGACAAAGCCAAACGCATCCTGATGAAATCAAAAGGCGTTTCTGAGCCTGCTGCCTACACCGAGCTGAGGCAGAAAGCGATGTCATCCAACCGCCGCATCGTTGACATCGCCGATGCGGTTGTGACCGCGCATGAATTGATGGGAGACACGTGATGAACCAGCGCCTCACGATTGGCTTTTTGCCGCTGGTCGATGCATGTCTGCCTATTCTGGCGCACGAACACGGCTTTGCCGAGGACGAAGGGCTGGAGCTAACCTTCGTCCGCGATGTGTCTTGGGCGACGGTTCTGGATCGGTTGCTTTATGGGCATAGCGACGCCGCGCATCTTCTGGCCCCTCTGGCGATTGCAACGACCTTGGGGCGGGGGCGGCCCGCGCAGAGTCTGGCCGCGCCCTTTGTCTTGGGGCTGAACGGGAACGCGGTTACCGTGTCCAACGAACTTGCAAACGCGCTTGCCACGGATGGTGAGCTGGGCGATCCGCAGCAGCTCGGCGCACGTTTGAAAGTCGTTGCCCAAGAAAAACGAGACGCAGGGCGGCGCCTTCGATTTGGCGTTGTGCATCGCTACTCGAGCCATAGCTATATGCTGCGTTATTGGCTCGCCGGATGCGACATCATACCCGATGAAGACGTCGAAATTGTCACGATTGCGCCGCCATTCAGCGCGGACGCGTTGAAGGCGGGCGAGATTGATGGATCGTGTGTGGGAGAGCCTTGGAATTCGATCGCGGTCGAAAACGGGGCGGGGCAAATCGTTCTGGCCACCGCGCAGATTTGGCGGCGCGGGGTTGAGAAGGTGTTGGCGCTCCGGGCGGAGCGGCTTGATGAAATCCGCCCGCAAGTCGAAAGTCTTATCCGTGCAATGCGCCGTGCGGGGGAGCACTTCGTCGATCCAGCCAACTGGGACACCAACGCCGCGATCCTGGCGCGCCCTGAATACTGCGACGCGCCGCACCAACTTGTTCGCCGGGCGATTTCGGATCGGCTGGTTCTGACACCGGGCGGCCCGGTACGTGACTATCCGGATTTCATGTTTCAGTACCATGAAGCCGCGAACTTCCCATGGGTTAGCCAAGCGGAATGGCTCTACAGCCAATTGGTGCGCTGGGACCGGTTGGAATTTGACCCTGATGAGGCGGAACGCGCGGCCCGTGTGTTTCGACCGGATATCTATCGCAGCGCGCTGGCGGGCACCAATGATCCGTTGCCCACAGCCAGCTCAAAGGTAGAGGGAAGCGTATCGCAGGCGCTCTACGCTTCCACCCAGTACGGGTCTATCCTACTGGAGAACAATACGTTTTTCGACGGCAAGAGTTTCGATCCGGACGCGTTGGAGGCGTATATCACCGCGCAGAAGTAGCGCAGAATTGTGCGCTGCAATAAATTACGATTGCAAGACTTTGCATATTCGTTTATTCGATTCGAACACGCAACGGGTTTCCAGCGCAGGAAACTTACTTCTCTCTGCGTGAATGAATGAAAATAAGTGGCAACGACGCCGCCCGGTGATCTCCAGTTCGGAGTCCATCGAGGCGGCTTTTGTGTGTTCGCAGGCGGGATCCTTGCAAGCGCGCCCCGATCAAGAAGGGTTAAGGCAATGAAATTCACGGGTGGTTTCGGTTTTAGTCGTCGAGGCGTTTTGGCCGCCGTTATGGCAAGCGCCGCTCTGGCGGCTTGCGGTGAGACGCCATCGGAGGGGGAAGGGACGATTGTTGCCGCTTCGCTCGGCGGAGAGGTCGAAAAGCCCAATCTGAAGTTTGGATTCATTAAGCTGACCGACATGGCGCCGCTCGCGATAGCGAAAGAGAAAGGCTATTTCGCCGAAGAAGGCCTCAACGTAACGCTCGAGCCGCAAGCGAATTGGAAGGTTCTCTTGGATGGCGTGATCGGGGGGCAGCTGGACGGCGCGCACATGCTTGCAGGTCAACCGCTTGCCGCGACGATCGGCTACGGCACCAAGGCCGACCTCATCGCTCCACTCAGCCTAGACCTCAACGGCAACGCGATCACGCTGTCGAACAAGGTTTGGGACATGATCAAGGCCGACCTTCCCAAGGGCGAGGACGGAAAGCCGATCCACCCGATCAGCGCAGAAGTTCTTAAACCAGTCGTTGAAAGCTTCGAGAGCCAAGGCAAGCCCTTCAACATGGGTATGGTCTTCCCAGTCTCGACCCACAACTACGAGCTGCGTTACTGGTTGGCTGCGGGCGGCCTCAAGCCTGGTTATTACTCTGATGGCGACGTGCAGGGCGTGATCGACGCGGACGTTAAGCTTTCCGTGACGCCGCCGCCCCAGATGCCCGCTACGCTCGAAGCGGGCACGATCGAAGGGTATTGCGTTGGCGAGCCTTGGAACCAGGCGGCGGTGTTCAAGAAGATCGGCGTTCCGGTGATTACCGATGATCAGATCTGGAACGACAACCCCGAGAAAGTCTTTGGTTTGCGTGAAGACTTCGCCGAGAAGTATCCAGCCACGACCGCTGCCATGCTACGCGCTATCATCAAGGCGCAGCAATGGCTTGACGCGGATGGCGGCGCGAACCGTAAGGAAGCCGTCGAGATCCTCTCACGCCCTAATTATGTTGGCGCAGATGCGGAAGTGATAGCAGCCTCAATGACCGGGGTGTTCACCTTCGAGCCGGGCGATACGCGTGAGGCGGAAGGCTTCAACATCTTCTTCGATAAGTTCGCTGGATATCCTTATTACTCCGACGCGATCTGGTATCTCACCCAGATGCGCCGCTGGGGCCAGATCGCCGATGAAAAAGACGATCAGTGGTACTTTGATACCGCGAAGGCTGTTTATCGTCCGGATCTATATCTCGCCGCTGCGAACAAGCTCGTTGAAGACGGCGTCATTCCAGCGGAGAGCGTGCCTGAAACCGACGGCTATCGCGGCGAGCAATCCGGCTTCATCGACGGGATTACGTATGATGGGTCTAAGCCCAACGATTATCTCGCCAAATTTCCGATTGGTCTGAAGGCGGGGCAAAGCGTTACC
>JBCCKJ010000131.1:0-6853 GCA_039027455.1 Pseudomonadota bacterium
CCCTCGGTCGATGTCATCACCGGGGTCATCAAGGCAAACCTGCCCACCCGTATCAGCTTCAAGGTCACCAGCCGCATCGACAGCCGCACCATTCTGGGCGAGCAAGGCGCCGAGCAACTGCTGGGCAAGGGCGATATGCTCTACAAGCCCAACACCGGCGCAACGATCCGCGTGCACGGACCGTTTGTCAGCGATGAAGAGGTCGAAGCGGTCGCCGATTTTTGGCGCGCGCAAGGAACGCCGGACTACGTCGACGCGGTCACCGAGGAGCCCGAAGAAGGCGGCCTGACCTTTGAGGACGACTTGACCGCGTCCGACAACCCCGAAGAGCGAAAGTACCGCCAAGCCTGCCAGATCGTGATTGAAAACCAGAAGGCTAGCGGATCGTGGCTGCAGCGCCAGATGGGCGTGGGCTACAACACGGCAGCCAAGTGGATCGAGCGTATGGAAAGCGAAGGCCTGGTTGGGCCCGCCAACCATGTGGGCCGTCGCGAGATTTTCCGCGATCGCGACGGCAATCCCATCTAAATGCGGAGCGATTGGTGCATGCGCGCAACGCCATAAATCTGTAAAACCATCGTCGCCGAGCCGTCACTGAAAGGTAGCGGCAGCGTCATCCTTGGGTGCCAGTGGGAAGGCCTCTCTCCACGACTAAGGATCCCCTACATGCTCTCCACCCGTTCGCTCGCTCGCGCGACTTCCACGTTCGCGCTTGTTGCTGGTATGGCTTTGGCGCCCCACGCCGCCATGGCTCAGGACGCCGAAACGCTACCCCAGGAAGGCGACAATTCCGGCAACCGCATTATCGTAACCGCGCAAAAACTGGAGCAACGCGCGCAAGACGTGCCGATCACCATGACGGCCACTTCGGGTGAAAAGATCCGGGAGCTGGGCGTTACCGACCTTGATGAACTGTCCAATTATGTTCCGGGCTTGCTCATCCAGGAGCAGAGCGCAAACAACCCCGGCATCGTTATCCGCGGCATCACCTCGGACAGCGGGTCAGCGCAGCAAGGACCGCGCGTCACCTCCTACTACAACGGCGTTGATATCTCACGCTCACGCGGTGTGTATCAGGCCATCTACGACATGGAGCGGATCGAAGTCATAAAAGGCCCGCAGGCGACCCTCTTCGGCACAGCGTCGGCCATCGGGGCAATCAGCCTTGTTTCGGCTAAACCGCGCGATGGATTCTCCGCCGAAGTGCGCGCAGGTTACGGCAATTTCGACCAAACGCTGGTGGGCGGCGTCGTCAACGCAGGGTCCGACGTTATCGCCGGACGGATCGCGTTCGAGTATCGTACGCGCGATGGCTATGTCGAAAACCTTTCAGCCAATCAGGAAGAAGAGCTTTACGCGCAGGACCAGCTTGGTGTGCGCGCCTCTCTGCGCTTCACTCCAAATTCGGACCTGACTGTCGATTTGATCGGAACCTATGACCAACAGCGCAACGGCGGCACGCCGTTTATCTCGGGCACCTTCCCAGCGTTTGCGGGCGCACCGGGCGGCGCAGACAACGCCTTTGAAGACGCGAACTTGGGAGGCAACCCTGCTGGCGCGGCGGCTCTGGGCGACGACCAACTTGGCCTTAATCGCGAGGTCTACGATCTCAACCTCACCGCCGAAACCCAGTTTGCCGACAACTGGACTTTCACGACCGTCAACGGATATCGCGAGTTCGATAGCGCGGAAGTGTTTGATGCGGACGGCTCTGCAGCGCCCTTCCTTGAGTTTGCAGAGATCGCGGAAGGGTGGCAGTTCAGCCATGAGAGCCGTTTCACCTATGTCGGTGACACAATTCGCGCGAGCGCAGGCTGGAATGTCTTCATCGAAGACGGCATCCAGAACGTCCCCTTCGCCACCGAAGAAGGCACCTATCTGCAGTGCCTGACCTCGCTCTTTGGCGCTCCGCTTATTCCCGGCGTTCCTTGCGTCGGGCCGGATGGGAGCGTTCCGGCCAGCGCCGTAACGGGCTTGCTGACTGGGGGCACAGTTCAGGCGATACCTTACAGCTCAGTCTTCGAAAATCAGGGTCGGAACGAAGCCTATTCAGTCTTCGCGGATGTCACGTGGATCGCAACCGACGCCCTTGAGCTCACGGCGGGTGTGCGCCTCCTAGATGAGTATCGTCAATCAGGGTTCTTCGCCGATATTCCAAACAGTGCGTTGAACCCGGCGGCCGGTCCATTGATCCCGGGGCAGGTCGACACGAACGGACGGACGTTCCTAGCCGAGGACAGTTTCCAAGCGATCCTGCCGCGCTTCAACGCATTGTATCGGATCAACGACGACGTAAACGTCTTCGCCACCATTTCGCAGGGTCGCCGATCACCAGTGGTCCAGCTGGGCGCAACAGCTGGCGCGAACGGCCTCGCAGAGCGAAACATCACCAGCGTTCCCGAAGAGACTGTGTGGAACTACGAAGGTGGGATAAAGCTGGCGAGTGGTCCAGTCTCAGCCTCGGTGGGCGTTTACTATCAAGTGTATGATGACTTTCAGGTCTCGATCCCGGAATTCGACGACAACGGCAACCCAACCGGCGGCGCGGTTACCGATTCCGCAGGCAGCGCCAGCAACCTGGGTTTTGAGGCGGAGCTTGCAGCGGAGGTCACCGACTGGCTGCAAGTGTTCGGAAACGCGGGATATATTGATGGCGGGATAGACAACGATCCGGAGAACGGAATTTTCGCTGGAGCGCGCTTCCGGCTACAGCCAGAAGTCCAAGCTTCAGGCGGGTTCACCATCGATCATGAGTTCGGCAACGGCGTGCGGTTCTTTGCAACACCCAGCGTCACGCATCGCAGCTCCATCGTGTTCGAGCTGCCAACCCTCGCACGGCCAGACCCGATTGAGCAAGAGGCGGTAACGCTGGTGAACGCGCGCGCAGGCGTAAGCTTTGCGGATCGCCGTTATGAAATCGCCGGATTCATCCGCAACGCTTTTAACGAAGACTACCTGCTTGACGCGGGCAACACAGGCGGGGCCTTCGGCATCCCGACCTTCATTCCGGCCGAGCCGCGCTTCTTCGGGGTCGAGCTTACCGCTCGCTTCGGCGACTAAAGCATCTCGCGCGCATACCAGGCTTACCCTCAGGGGCGGGGCTCGAAAGAGCGTCCGCCCCTACTGGTTTTCGGCTGGAGGCGAGCTCACTTCGACATCAATCAAAGGCGCGGCGCGGTTCGCCTCGCGCTCCTCACCCTCCTCAGGCGTCAGAGGTCGAAAACGAATGGAGAGCGGGGTAATGACACCATCTTCGCGCTGGCGGAAGGTGACGATGCCGCGCTGACCGCGTTCGCGAAGACCCTTTTCCAGCTCGAGCGCGCGGTCCTGACCGACATAAAGGCGTCCTTGGAAGAGACTGTCATAGCCATAGACACTGCCGGGTTGAACGCTCAGCTTGTGCTCACATTGCTCGAACAGAGGGTCTCTCGGACCATCAAACGCAAGCGCTTCGGAGATAACTGGCGGATCACCAATCAGGCACAGATGATCGACCCGTCCGGTAGAGCCTAGTCCTCCTCGCGCTGAGTTTTCACCTTCACTTTCTTGGTCCGCGCGGATCGGCCAATCGTAGCGAAATTCGACATAATGACCGCGCAGCAGATCGCGCGGGTCATACCCCATGACCGGCACTTCCCAATCGGTGCCCTGCTGGCTGAGATCCTCGCTCTGCGCCCATAGAAGGGCTAGCCCGGCGAGCGGGATAATCAGCAGGAAAAGAGCTCGAAGCGCGGTCCGGATCATGGCGCAGTCTCCCCGTTACCGGTCCCGCTCTTGCCTTCGCCTGAAGAGGTCTTGGGAGCGAACGCACGGCTCACCCGGTAGGCCGCCCACGCAATGCCAAGGATCAAGAAGCCGGAAAGGATCAGGCCAAAGCCGCTGAGCAACAGATCACTCGCCAGCTCAAAACTCAGCACGATCAGCCGCACTGCGATCACCGCAACCGCCACTTGGAAGACACCGCGCCAGCCGACCTTGAGCGCGGCCGCTGCGATCCCGATCCACAAAGCCATAAAGAGCAACGCCGCCGCGATATCGACCCCGCTGACACTTCTGGCGATCAGGATCACCGCGCCCGCCCCGATGATGATCGCGCCGGCCATGCGGCCCGAAAGGCTTGGCCGCGCCAACGCGACCAATACACCCGCCACAGCGACCACGGCGGCGTGCGTCGCGATACTCGCCGCTGAAAAGCCGCCCACCTGATCGCGCGTAAACGCGTCTGAACTGGCGAGTGTCGCGGCCATGCACGCACCAAAGACGGCGTAGGTTAGCGCCAATTGTTCAAGCCGCCGCCAGAAGATGGCCCGCGTTGAACGCGCACGAAGATAGGCACCCAGCGGCGCGAACAGCGCCGGTGCGCTCAACACAAAGGCGATCCAGACATTGGGCCGATCGGCTTCCTCACGCGCAAAGTACGAAAACTCAGCCGACCAATTGTACTCCCACACGCAATAGAGCGCCCCGCCCACCACCAAGGTTGCCGAAAGCCAACTGCGCCCCGTCAAAAGCAGCATCGGCCCGAACAGCGCGAGCCACACGGCCAGCGGCACCCAGAGCGGGGAACTGGTCTGATAGACTTGGCCGAGATGGCCGAAAAAGGTGAGGCCCAAGGCCGCTGCGACACCCACCATGGCTTCCACTGCCCATGGCGAGGCCTGTGCCAAGCGATCCTCGCGCCAGATAACCACCCCCAGCAAACCGGTGAGAAGCGCAAAATGGATCGAAAGGCGCACTTGTCCGGGCACCTCTTCCCAATTCGCGGCGACCACAGACACCACGCCTAGTCCGATCGCCAGCGCGCCAATTCCAAAGACGGACCAGAGCGCCAATGGCCGCGCGTGATCGGCCTCATAGGCGAGCAAATTGGCTCTGGTTTGGGCATCGATTAGCCCGGCTTCGTGCCAGGCGTCGATCTTTCGAGCGCTCATACAGTTAGCCTAAGGGGCCGCGCGCCAAAGGGCAAACGCGGCAATGCGCCTCTCTTCCGTCGATCACAACGCGACGAGGCGCGGGAGTTCTATTGGGCCGCCGCCGCCGTCATCAGCTCTTCCCGGGACAGCGTGATCCCCTGTGCGATCTTCGCTTCATTGGCGGCCATTTGAAAAGCCGGAGAGGCGACGAGGCCAATCTTGGCCAGAGGGCCTTCCGACGTCCAATTCTTCGCCCACTCCGCCAAATAGAGGTCCAATCCGGGAATGGCGCGGATGTGCGCCTTCTTCACATAGACGTAAAGCGGCCGTGCGCCCGGATAGGCGAAGCTCGCGATATTCTCGTAGGTGGGGTCGACGCCCTTCATCGGCAGCCCTTGAACCTTGTCAGCGTTCTCATCGAGGTAGGAAAAACCGAACACCCCAATCGTGCGCGGGTTGGATTCGATCTTCTGCACGATCAGGTTGTCCTGCTCGCCTTGATCCGAATAGGCGCCATCGGTGCGCACTTCGGTGCAGACAAACTGATGCTCTTCCTCGCTCGTGTCTTTCAGCGCGAGCATGGCTGGATCGGCGTCGCATCCCACTTTCAGAACCAGCTCTTCCAGCGCGTCACGTGTGCCCGAAGTGCTGGGCGGCCCGTAAACGAGGATAGGCTCGTCGGGGAGCGCTGGGTCGACATCCGCCCAGGTTTCGTTGGTCTGTTCGCCACCATAGGGACGCTCTGCCAGAGCTTCGTAAACGGTCTTGGGCGACAGATTGAGGGCGATACCGTCTTTGGCTGAGGCAAAGGCAATACCATCAAGGCCAACCTGAAGCTCAATAATGTCGCTCACGCCGTTCTCCACGCACGTGTCGAACTCGCTCACCTTCATCCGTCGTGACGCGTTCGCAAGGTCGGGCGTGTTCGCGCCGACGCCTGCGCAAAACAGCAGAATGCCGCCGCCCGTCCCGGTCTGTTCGATAAGCGGCGACTGGTATTCGGGGTGCGAAAGCGCGAAGCTTTCAGCGATCCGTTTGGCGAAGGGATAGACCGTCGACGACCCGACCGCACGGATAGAACTGCGCGAAGCGTCACCGTTGCATCCCAGCAGAGCAAGGCTAGCCAGGGCGACAGTTGTCATTCGGAGGAAGACGGGAGCGAACATGATGGGGACGTTAACGGGCATGCGTTTCTTTTGCGAGACTTGGCCGCGTAGGGAGGCTCTGTGACACGCGCATGACGCGGCATCACAGGAGGGCGTTCCACGTCTACAATCCGATGCCAATTACGTCGATCGTCGAACGTAAAAGGCCTTTGAATGGACTTGACGAGGAACCGTCTCGGGGAAGGTTTCGCCTGTTTTCAATGGCCTAACTGGCAAAAACGAAGCTACGCAATTTCCCCTGCTATTAAGCCAATTCTAACCGTCTTTCTTTAACAAGTGGGGCATGGGACGCCTTGTTCTTCCCGCGGGATCGCTTCCTGCATGGATCGTCGTTCTTGCGGTCACTCTGGCAAGCTTCTTGGCTTCGCCAGCGTTGGCTTATGGCACGAACCACGCCGAACCCAGCTTTGCCCCATCCTGCCACGCCGCGACGGGGCTCGAGGCGCGGGTCGATCAAATGGTCTCATCGGGCGCTCCGAACGAAAGATGGACGTGTTCCAACGATAACTGGACCGCGCACGAGCCCATCTCTTGGTTGTTGTTCGAACAAGAAGCCTGGCAAGGCGAGAAAACGCCTCGATACTTTTTCAGTCGCATAGCCAGACACCAGAGCATCACCTTCAGCGCGATCGATGCAGATGGATCCATCCGCTCCGTCGAATGGGACGAAAGCGACGCGGAACCCTTCGCGGCCGGTCCAGTGTTCCGGTTGCAACTGCCCGACATTCTCCCAAGCACGAAGGCCTTGATCGTTCGGGTGGAGCGCCCGCATTC
>JBCCKJ010000132.1:0-6841 GCA_039027455.1 Pseudomonadota bacterium
AACCTATTTCGTCACCGATGAGTATGCGCAGGGCCTGACGGTGCTGGACACCGCCATAAAGGCGAAGGAAGCCGCAGGTGAGCCGGTTGAAGAGCGACTGTATGAATTCGCATTCTCGGTGGCCTATCGCGAAGACTTGCAGCCTCAGGTCTACGATTACGCCATCCGGCGGGCGCAATTGTTCCCCACGGACGAAAACTGGACAAACGCGTTCAACGTCGTTCGGGTTCTGAACGATTATGATGCGCAGGCAACGCTCGATATCCTCCGTCTTCAGCGGATCGCTCAGCTGATGGACGATAAACAGGATTTCATTACATACATCGAAACGGCGGACGCGCGCGTGCTTCCCAAAGAGGTGAAGGACGTGATTGAGCAAGGTTACGCCACGGGTGAAGTCGGTCGCGACGACACTTTCATTGCCGATCAGCTTCGTATCGCCACTGACCGGATCGAAAGCGATCGCGAGGAACTGCCCATTCTTGAAAACGACGCGCGGGCTGCGGATGCGGACTTGGCCACGGTGCGGGCGGCGGGCAACGCCTTCCTGAGCTATGGAGAATACGCCAAGGCGGTTGAGTTCTACACCAAGACCGCGACCATGCCGGGCGGTGACACCGAAGAGACCCTGACGCGTCTGGGCATGGCGCAAGTAGGCCTTGAAGACTACGCTGCGGCGGAAGCCACCTTCGCGAAAATCACTGGCTCGCGCATGCCGATCGCGCGCATTTGGGCCGGCTATGCGGAATACCAGTCAGGTGGCGCTTCCGCTCCAATGGCCCCAGCGGCGGAGACCGTGTCCTCGGTCGATGCGACAGGGGACGCTTCATAACTCGTCGTCGACGAGACACGCACGGTTTCGCCAGTCTTGAAGGGGGCGCTGATTAGTTTCAGCGCCCCTTTTTCGTTGATTGGAATGAGATTGAAAAGAGCCTCAGCTAAGGACGCTTTGGGGCTTAGAACCGCTCGCCTCGGATCACTTCGACGTCCCACATGACCAGCAGAAAGCCGAGCGTGGTTGAGAGTGGGGCTAATTCTTCGGCGAGGGCTTCTGCGCGTTCTTCGGACGCGATGCTGAGCACGAAAACCTTATCGGTGCCCATCACGCTTTCTTCGCGCCATTCGCCATCGCGACCCTTGCCGCTGCTCACAGGCACGATTGTCCATCCTGTGATACCGACACTATCAATCGCCGCCGTGAGACGCGGCACATAGGCTTTGTCAGTCAGGATCTCGATCCGCTTGCGGGTGACGGTCTCAATCATAGGCTCTCCCTTACGCGCCGGCCAGATAAACCGACAGCGCGCTAATCAAAGCAATATTGACAAGAACGTTGAAGGGAAAAGTCAGGCTGAGTGACATCGTCAGATAGATGCCGGGGTCCGCTTCCGGCAACGCGAGGCGCATGGCGGCCGGCACGGCAATATAGCTCGCGCTCGCGCACAACACGCCTAGGGCGGCCGCCGACCCTGTGTCCAGTCCGATCACCACGCCCATCGTTGTGCCCACCGCGCCGTTAACAATCGGAAGGAAAATCGCGATGGCCGCTAGACGCCATGTGACCGAGCGCGCATCGATAATGCGGCGCGCGGCGATCAGCCCCATGTCGAGGAGAAAGAGGCACAGCACGCCCTTGAACCCCGTCTCAAAGAATGGCGTCACCGCTACAAAGCCTTCGGGCCCGGCGATCATCCCGATGACAAACGCTCCTAACAGCAGCACGATGGACGAGTTTGTGAGCACTTCGTGCATCATGGTGCCAAAGCTCTGGGTGCCGCCTTTGCTCCCCATACCCCGGGCCAGTAGTAGGCCCGAAAGAATCGCCGGGGCCTCCATGGCCGCCATCACCGCGACCATGTAGCCCGCTGGTGTGCGGTCCTGATAGGTCAGGATTTGCGAGGCGGTTACGAAAGTCACCACGCTGATCGATCCGTAATGCGCCGCAACCGCGCCGGAATTGATCCGGTCCAGCTTCCCGAAGGTCTTGAGCACGCCGTACGCGAAGAAAGGCAGAATAAAGCCCGCGACAATGCCTGCCGCCAGAGCCGATAGCACGGTTGCGTCGATGCCGGATTTCGCCACCGCAACGCCGCCTTTGATGCCGATCGCGGCCATGAGATAAAGCGACATCGCCTTCGCGATGGGCTCGGGAATGCTCAGGTCCGAGCGCACAAAGGCCGCAAGCAATCCGAGCACAAAGAACAGGACGACAGGCGAGGTGAAAGTCTGGATCGCGGTTTCGAGCATGTTGGGGTGGGGGCCCTACGGAACAGAGAGACTTGCAAATAGAGCAACACTTGGCGCTTGCAAGTGGTTCCACCACGCAAGGCGCCAAGGCCTTGCAACATCCGCGCGATGGACCAACACGTATCTCGCAAAACAGCTAGTCTTGCCGCGCTTGCGGGCAACGCCAGCTAAGCCTAAATGAGACGCTATGAACGATCTTGCTAACACACCTACGTCGATGCCGGGCGCTAATGACAGCGAGGCGCGCCCGCCGCGTCAGCGCAAGCCTGATTGGATCCGTGTGCGCGCGCCGGTGAGCAAGGAATACAACGAAACGCGCAAGCTCATGCGCGAACTCAATCTCAACACTGTGTGCGAAGAAGCCGCGTGCCCCAATATCGGGGAGTGCTGGAGCAAGAAGCACGCGACCGTCATGATCCTTGGCGATGTGTGCACGCGCGCCTGCGCGTTTTGCAATGTCAAAACCGGAATGCCGCGCGCGGTCGATCCGATGGAGCCAGAAAACACAGCGGTTGCGGCGGCCAAAATGGGTTTGGAGCACATCGTGGTCACAAGCGTTGACCGAGATGATTTGCCCGATGGCGGGGCAGGGCAGTTCGTTAAAGTGATTGAGGCTTTGCGCCGCAACACACCGAACACCACGATTGAAATCCTGACCCCCGATTTCCGCGGCAAGATGCGCGCGGCTGTGGAAGCCATCTGTGAAGCGGGGCCGGATGTGTACAATCACAATCTGGAGACCGTGCCGCGCTTGTATCCAACCATTCGTCCGGGCGCGCGCTACTACGCTTCGCTTCGGCTCCTTGAAGAAGTGAAAGCGCACAACCCGCTCATTTTTACCAAGTCGGGTATCATGTTGGGCTTGGGCGAGGAGAGGCTCGAAGTGCATCAGGTAATGGATGACATGCGCAGCGCCGAGGTCGATTTTATCACAATGGGCCAGTATCTGCAGCCAACGCCAAAGCATGCTAAGGTCGAAGAGTTTGTGACGCCCAAGGCGTTTAACGCGTACGGCTCGATCGCGCGCGCCAAAGGCTTTTTGCAGGTTGCGTCCAGCCCGTTGACCCGTTCGTCTTACCACGCTGGTGATGATTTCGCAGTAATGCGCGCTGCGCGAGAGGAAAAACTGGCGAAAGCAGCACGCAAGCAGGATCGGCTCGAAGTCTGAGCCCTCTCCCGCATGCCGTCCATTCGTGAAAACCAGCTGCTGCCTTACACGCCTGAGCAGATGTTCGATCTGGTCGCGGATGTGGGTAGCTATCGTAAGTTCCTGCCTTGGGTGATCGCAACGCGGGTGCGCTCGGATAGCGATACCGAAATGCTGGCGGATATGGTGGTCGGTTTCAAATCGATCCGAGAGAGCTTCACAAGCCGTGTCACCAAGGACCGACCGCACGAAATCAAGGTGCACTATGTCGATGGCCCCCTGTCGGACTTGGACAATATCTGGAAGTTCAAGCCCTACGGCAACGAAAGCTGCGAGATCGAGTTCTTTGTCGATTTCACGTTTCGGAACAAAGCGTTCGAACGCATAGCTGGCCAATACTTTGATCGAGCTTTCCGCAAAATGGTCGACGCTTTTGAAAAGCGTGCGGCGGAACTCTACGACACCGAAAACCTGCTACGGTAGAAGCAGCTCGAGAGCGCAGATCGTCGCCTGATGGCGGATGACCGAACGCGCTTTTGCCGGATCATCGCCTCCATCGAAGTGTTTTAATTCGCCTTCCTCGTCGCCGGACAAGTTGCGAAAGGCGCGGGCGAATACGACAGTGCCGACAGGTTTTAACTCAGTGCCGCCTCCCGGGCCCGCCACGCCGCTAATGGCCACGGCGACATCCGCCTTTGAGCGTTGGAGGGCGCCTTGCGCCATGGCCCACACGCAGGCGATGGAAACCGCGCCAAAGGTTTCGATAATGTCCGACGCCACACCCAGCGCCTCCATCTTGGCTTCGTTGGAATAGGTCACAAAGCCTCGATCCAGCACGGCCGAAGAGCCCGCAATCTCGGTGATGGCCCCTGCTACCAAACCGCCTGTGCAGCTTTCCGCCGTCGCAATCATGCGGCCCGCTTCCCGATTTTCCGCGACGACGCGCGCGGCAAGGGCATCGATGTCGTCTGGTAGGAGACCGTTGCTCATTCGCTGTCCTGATCCTCGGTTCCAACGATCACCGTGCCATCGGCGCGACAAATGGGCGGATCCTTTATCTCAACCTGCTCCAGGATGAAGGCGACTAGGCCACCAACGTTCTTCGCAGGCAAGGGGCTCAGAAGCTCAACAGCCTCGTCAATCTTATCACAGGAATCGGATTTGATTTCTTCGCTGATGATTTGTCCAAACAAAACATCGACGAGTGGACGAAGTTCGTCAGGCTTTAGCGCTTCGATAATGTTGGCGACGCCTTCTTCTCCGTCGGCTTCTTGCGCGATGAAGACCTGTATGAAGCGATACGTTCCGGGCCAGCTGTCTTCCTGCAGCGCGCGAAACTGCCCAGCAAAGTTGCGGCCCTCGGCGCTTGTGAGAAAGCTTTCATTCGAGAACTGGATTTCGCATTTCCTGAGCGTCGATTCGTAGGCCGTGGGCATCAGATACGTCACCGCATCCGCGGCGTCGTCGGGCGCAACGCACATTGCCTGCGCTTGCGCGCAATGCCCTGATGCAAGAGCGGTTAACGCCACGCAAGAGCTGAAAAACAAGACTTTCACGCCAAATCCTCCGTTGCATAAAGAGCGACGATCGCTTGAGCGGCAATCCCTTCGCCTCGTCCGGTAAAGCCGAGCCTCTCGGTCGTTGTCGCTTTCACCGAAACATCGCTTGGCTCGAGACAGGCAAGCTTCGCAATCTGCTCGCGCATCGCCGGTCGGTGCGGGCCAATCTTAGGCGTCTCGCATATGATGGTCAGATCAATATTACCCACATGATATCCCGATTTTCCGGCGATCCCCACCGCGTGTTCTAGGAACCGCCCGGAGCGCGCACCCTTCCATTGCGGATCGCTCGGCGGGAAATGCGTGCCAATGTCTCCTTCGCCGACCGCGCCCAGAATTGCGTCGGTTATCGCGTGAAGCGCGACGTCCGCATCGGAATGGCCGGACAAGCCGTGTGTGTGGTCGAGCTTGACCCCGCCAAGCCACAACTCTTCGCCTTCTTCGAGGCGGTGGACGTCGTATCCCTGCCCGACGCGAAATGGGGCGGTGTGTGGCTTATCCATAAGGTCTTCCGCAAATGTGATTTTCTTCAAGCGTTCATCACCATCGACGAGCGCGACTGAACCTTCGCTGGCTAGCAGCACCTGCGCGTCGTCCCCCGCGTTGGGTTTTCCCGGCCACGAACGGTGCGCGCCAAGGATCGCCTGATATCGGAAGGCCTGTGGTGTCTGAACCCGGCAGAGCTTTTCACGCTCCGCCTTGCCGCTCATTGTTGCGTCATCGCCGACGACCGCGAGGCTATCGACAACAGGTAGGGTGGGGATAGCGCCCGCGTGGGTTCGCAAGGCTTCCAGCAGCCTTGCGATCACCGCTAATGCGATATGAGGTCTCGCAGCATCATGAATTAGGACACGCTCGGGACCGAAATCGACTAGAGCCTCAAGACCAGCCCTGACAGAAGCTTGCCGTGTGTCACCGCCGCTTACGGTGATAGCTCCTTTGGGGTTGCCCGCCGCGGTTAGCGCTTCGGCGTGCAAGCCTTCAGGCGCGACGATGACTAGCGGAGAAGCGCCCGCATCGACCAATGCCTCGACGCTGTGCTCGAGCACGGGGCGGCCCTGATGACGGCGGAATTGCTTTGGCGTATCGCCGCCGACACGCAGTCCTTTCCCCGCCGCAACGATTACCGCTGCGAAAGAGGGGAAGGGGGGTGGGGTCGTGCTTGGGGTCCCGTCCATTGCGCAAACGCGCTTAGGGTCTGGACGCAAATTCCGCAATCCACTATGCGCTGCTCAAATTTTAGGCATCCAGACATGACCGCGACCGTACACCACCCGACGCTCAAGCCGATCCATATCGGACCCATCACGATTGACGAGCCAGTTCTGCTGGCGCCTATGACAGGCGTTACGGACAAGCCGTTTCGTGTGCTCGTGCGCCGCTATGGCTCGGGCCTCAACGTCACCGAAATGATCGCGAGCGAGGCGGCTATCCGCGAGACGCGCCAATCGATACAAAAGGCGGAGTGGGACAAAACCGAAGAACCGGTCTCGATGCAATTGGTGGGCTGCGATCCCGACTCGATGGCCGAAGCCGCCAAGCTTCAAGAAGGCAATGGCGCCGCGATTATCGATATCAATTTTGGCTGCCCGGTGCGCAAAGTTGTTGGCCAATACGCGGGCAGCGCGCTGATGCGCGAAGTCCCGCTGGCGACAAAGCTTATGGAAGCCACTGTTAAGGCCGTGAACGTGCCGGTCACTGTGAAGATGCGCATGGGCTGGGACCACCAAAGCCTGAACGCGCCCGAGATGGCACGCATCGCCGAAGATCTGGGCGTCAAGATGATCACGGTGCACGGCCGGACGCGCAATCAGATGTACAAGGGCAGCGCGGACTGGTCCTTCATCAAGAAGGTCAAGGACGCGGTATCAATACCCGTCATCGTGAA
>JBCCKJ010000133.1:0-6832 GCA_039027455.1 Pseudomonadota bacterium
GCTCGCAGAGCGCGATACTGGAAATGAGGTGGCCAAGCTGCTTTACGCCCTTCAATCCTCATCCGCTCAGATTGTACTCGTAAGCAATGAGGTGGGTTCGGGCATCGTCCCCGACAACAAGCTTGGCCGAGATTTCCGGGATGAGCAGGGACGGTTGAACCAAAAGCTCGCCGCGATGAGCGACCGCGTGGAATTGGTGGTTGCTGGCCTTCCTTTGCGGATCAAGGGCTGAGCGCGTCTGACAATCGGATCAGAGCCTCAGGATTGGGCAATCCAATACGAAAATGCTGATTGTCATCGGTGAAGCGCCGCACGGCTATGCCCTTAATGGCGAGGGCCTCCCACACTTCCTTCGCATCAGGCACGCGCACGAAGCGAAAGAGATCGGTCCCACCCATCTCCTCTATCCCAGCCTTCGCCAAAAGGTGCGATAGTTCCTCGCGCGCCGCGCTGAGCTTCAAGCGCGTAGCGTTTTGCCATTCGAGGTTCGCATAGGCGTACTCCCCAATCGAAAGCGCCGGTCCTGACACGTCCCACCCACCGAGTCTATCGCCCAGTTTGGACAGTATCGGGGGTGGACCGAGCACGGCGCCCAATCGAACTCCGGCAAGTCCAAAGAACTTTCCGAAAGAGCGCAGAACGATGAGCCCTTTGCGGCCAGCCATCGGGGACATGCTCTGCGTGGGCTCAAGATCGGCGTAAGCTTCGTCTACGATTAGCCAACCGCCTCGGCTTGCAAGCTCATAACGGGCGGCCTCCATTTGCTCGACTGGCCAGCGCGTTCCATCAGGGTTATTCGGATTGACGAGCACCACGACATCCGCATCGTCAAGATGACCGAGCGGGTCGCTCACCGCTTTGATGGTGGCTCCCGCTGCGCTCCAGCTTTCGGCGTGGTCCCCGTAAGATCGACCGCGCAGGACTACACGTTCCTTCCCGAGGATTTCGGGCAATTGCCGAATGACCAACTCAGTGCCTGAAACGGCGCGGCAGTGCGCGCGGTCGCAGCCAAACGCCTCAGCCATAGCGCCCTCGCATCTCGCGCGGCTCGTCACCGTTGGCAGTCTGGTCCACGCCTCCTTCGGGATCGGCGGCAACGGATAGGGAAAGGGATTGATACCGGTGGAGAGGTCAATCCAGGGCAAAGGCGCATCGGGAAAAGCCGCGGCCATGGCGTCAATTTGGCCCCCGTGGCCCTCGAGATGCAAGAGTTTCTCCTTCAAAGCGCCCATCCAATACCTGCGAGCAGGATAGCCAATCCCACCATGCTTAGGCGATATAGCGAAAGGGCTCGACTGAGGTCAGCCATGGTCGGATCGGTTGCTTCCGCGTTAAGCCAAGGTTCTTTGGACGTTTTCGCGCCATACGACCGCGGGCCAGATAATCGTACGCCCAACGCTCCAGCCATAGCGCTTTCGGGCCATCCTGCGTTCGGCGAACGATGGAACTTGGCGTCGCGTAACATCACCCCGATCGATTGGAAGGACCACGCGCACAACCCGAACAAAAAGCCGGTTAAACGCGCTGGCACCAGATTGGCTAAATCATCGAGTCGGGCAGCGACTTTACCGAAGGTTTCGAAGCGTTCGTTGCGGTGCCCGATCATAGAGTCGAGTGTGTTTATGGCCTTGTATGCAAACAGGCCGGGCAGACCGAAGATGACGCCCCAGAATACGGGCGCAGTCACGCCATCAGATGTGTTTTCCGCCAAACTCTCGATCGCTGCACGCGCCATAGCGGCCTCGTCCAAACGGGCGGTTTCGCGCCCGACTATTCGGGAAAGCGCTATGCGCGCCGGAGCAAGATCATTGGGTGAGAATGCGCTTTGTACCGCTGCAACATGGTCGTTGAGCGAACGCGTCGCGATCAGTGTCGACACGATCAACGCACTGATTGCGAAGCCCAGCGGCCCTTCAGGAACTATCCGTGTAATGGTCCAGGCGAACGCCGCCGCAAACGCAACCAACGACACAGTGACCACTCCGCCCAAGCCAATGCGCACCATCCTAGAAAGCGATGCACGATTGCTTGCGCGTTCCAGCTTGGTCACCAACCATCCAAACCAGCGAACAGGGTGCCCGATGCGGCGGTCGAGCCAATCTGGCCAGCCCATCGCCGCCTCAATCGCGAGCGCGGCCAGCATAAGCCACGCAAACACTATCGCGCCATCGCCAGTATTGCGTTGATATCGAGCGATGTCTCAAGCCCGTCAGCCAATTCATCGAGCGCGGCCTCGACGTCTTCCTGATATCTGAGCGTGCTAGCCCTGTCGCTCCGCAGACCGCTGAGCCAATCGCGGCGAAACGCATCGCTCGCAAAGACGCCGTGGAGATAGGTGCCGATGATCTGGCCGCCTTTAGCAACAGCTCCATCCGGCGAGCCGTCTTCCAAAGTGCAGAACGGCTGAGCAAGAGCCGGGCCATCGGAGCGTCCGGTGTGGATCTCATATCCGCTTAAGGGGACCTGCTCTTGGACGCTAACGGCACTAATCGGTCGGACGACTTTCTCACCCGTCATCATCGTTGTCATAGGCAACAGCCCAAGCCCATCCGCGCTTCCCGTCGCCCCATCCATACCGTTTGGATCATCGATGCGCGTGCCCAGCATCTGAAAACCGCCGCAAATGCCAACCAAGTGCCCTCCGGTTCGAACGCTCGCGATGATATCGTGATCCCATCCTTGGTCGCGCAGCATGGCAAGATCGGCGAGGGTCGACTTCGTGCCGGATAGAATGATGGCGTCGGCGTCGCGCGGGATGGGAGTGCCGGGCGGGATAAAGCGAACTTCGACATCGTCCTCGGCGCGCAGGGGATCAAGATCATCGAAATTGCTGATGCGGGACAGCATCGGGACGGCGACAATGATATCGTTGCTGGGACCTCCGCGCCGCTCAAGAACGACTGCGTCTTCAGCGGGTAGCCGCGACGCGCACGAAAGCCACGGGACGACGCCAAGGCACGGCCAGCCTGTCTTGGTCTCGGTGAATGTGACGCCATCGTCGAACAGCGCGGGATCGCCTCGGAAGCGGTTGATTGCGAACCCTTCAATCATTGCCGCATCTTGCGCGTCGATGACGGCCTTTGTCCCAACGACCGCCGCGATCACGCCGCCGCGATCAATGTCGCCGATCAGGATTACTGGCACATCCGCCGCGCGCGCAAAGCCCATATTGGCGATGTCGCCCTTGCGAAGATTGACCTCGGCGGGGCTTCCGGCGCCTTCGACCACAACAAGATCGTAGGATGTGCGGAGCTTTTCGAAGGCGCCGAGCACTTCGGGAAGCAGGCTTCCTCGCTCCCGCATGTAGGGCGCGGCGTCTTCGCTTCGTAACGGTTTGCCGTTTAAGACAATCTGCGAGCGGCGGTCGCCCTCAGGCTTGAGCAGCACCGGGTTCATATCCGTCGTCGGTTCAAGGCCAGCCGCCCTCGCTTGGAGAGCTTGCGCCCGGCCAATCTCGCCTCCCGATGGGCAGGCTGCGGCGTTGTTCGACATGTTTTGTGGCTTGAAGGGAGCCACTTTGAGACCGCGCCGCTTCGCGATCCGGCAAAGCCCTGCAACCAGCAAGGACTTGCCCACATCCGAGCCTGTCCCCTGAAACATGATGGCGCGTCCTGTCATGCGATAAATCGGCTAGGCTGGACCGAGGATATCGAGCGAGATGGCGTTGTCGCCCGTCGCATCGACCCGCGCTTCAATCCCGAAAACGGCTTTCAGGCGGTCAGAGGTGATGGTCTCGCGCGGCCTTCCATCAGCTACGATCCGACCGTCTTTCATCCAGATCAGCCGGTCTGCATATCGCGCGGCCAGCGAAAGATCATGTACGACGGTCAGCAATGATTGGCCTTCGCTTGCCGCCTTCGAAAAGATCCGCAGGACTTCATGCTGGTAGCGGGGATCGAGCGCGGCCACCGGCTCGTCCGCCACTAGAAGTGGAGTTTCAGCCGCCAGGGCCCGGGCGAGGTGGACGCGCGACAATTCTCCACCTGAAAGCGTATCAGCCGCGCGTTCCTCAAAGACCTTCAGATCGCAGGCAGCGATAGCGCGGGCCGTTGCCACTTCGTCCTCGGGGGAGAGGCGACCGGGAGCTGCGCCATAGGCGAAGCGCCCAAGCGCAACGATGTCGCGAACGGGTTGCGGCCACACCAATGGGCGTTGTTGCGGGAGATAAGCAATCTTGCGGGCGCGCTGCATCGGGGGGAGTGTGGTGACTTCCTGGCCGTCCAGCATTGCCCGACCGCTATCGGATTTCAGCAAGCCGAGAGCGAGCCGCAGCAGGGTTGTCTTACCCGCTCCATTGGGACCAACGAGCATCGTCAAGCTGCCCGGCTCCAACGCGAAGGTCGCGTCTATGACCAGCGGCTGGCCATCAACGGCGTAGGTTAGCCCTTCGGCGACGAACAGGCTCATGCCAGCCTCCGTCGCGATGCGATCCATACGAAAATCGGCGCGCCAATGAGGGACGCGACGACCCCAAGCTTAAGCTCGTTATCGGTCGGCAGCAGGCGCACACCGATATCGGCCAGAACCAAAAGCAACGCGCCCAAGATAGCGGACGGTACCAGGAGCCGCGCCGGATCGTATCGAACAAAGGGCCGGACCAAATGCGGCGCAACGATACCGACGAAACCGATCGAACCCGCCAAGGCGACCGCCGCCCCAGTTGCTAGCCCCGCGCCGATAATCACGCCGAGCCGCTGCATCTTCAGATTGAGGCCGAGCCCCTCCGCCGTCTCTTCGCCAAGCGCCAAAGCCGAGAGACCGCGACGGGTGAGAAGCATGACGATGATGCCAGCTACCAAAAATGGCGCTGCAAACGCGATGTCTTCAAAGCTGCGATTGGCCACAGTGCCGAGCATCCAATTGACCATATCGGTCAGGCTGAAAGGATCAGGCGCGAGGTTCATCAGCAACGCCATAAGCGCGGCTGAGAAGCTCGACAGGCCCACACCGATCAGGATGAGCGTTACGACCGAGCGGTTGCGAAGCGCAGCGGCGGCAACGATCAGGGTTGCTAGCAGTGCTCCAGCCACAGCGGCTGCCGGCAAAACAAGCGGTCCTGCGGTGGCTAACCGAAAATACAGAACAAAAGTCGCGAAAAGCGCCGCCGTGGCGGAAACCCCCAGTATGCCGGGCTCAGCGAGCGGATTACGCAAAAGGCCCTGTAAGGCCGCACCGCTCATGCCCAAGGCTGCGCCAACAATGGCTGCGGTCACGCTGCGCGGCAAGCGGATTTGCCAGACGACCAGTTGGTCCCCGGCGCTGGCTTGGAAGGCGACAGCGCCAAGGACGCGCTCGATAGGGAGCGGGACGGAACCGAGCAGCAACGAGAGAAGCAGGGCCACAACAAGACCGCCCGTCAGAAGGCTGTATAGACGTGTCATGCGCCGTCGCTGGCCTTTTCAGACATGGTCTCAACCGCTTCAATCAAGAACCATCCTCCGCAAGATGTCCAAGCGCCTTCGATGGATGAGACCGGCAGTTCGCGCAATTGAGCCTGCGCCACAGGATGGCGAGCGGCGCTCCAGCTGTCGACGTGATTGGTTTTGCTTTCAAAGAAGGCGGCCACAATCAGATCGGGTCGCTCGTAGGCCAGGCGCTCGAGCGGGAGTGGATTCCAGCCGTTTCGGGTTTGAAAGTTGGAAAGGCCTGCGGCGGTCATAAGCTCATGGACTAGCGAGCCAGGACCCGTGGTGACGCCCACCGGGGTCATGTACAAAGCCTCTGGGTTCTCGCTCGCCTTGGCCGCCAGAGCGGCAAGGCGTTGGTCCATATCCTCAATGACCTGCTTGGCTGTCTCGGGTTGCCCGAGTTCGCTGCCGACACGCACCACCTCTTCGCGCACCTCGTCGATGGTCCGGGGAAATCCGATCTGCACCACTGGCACGCCCGCGCGCCCCATGAAGGCGGATACGTTGGGATCGCCACCGTAAGAACGCACGATCAGATCAGGTTCCAACGCCAGAACATCCGCTGTACGAGGGCGGACCTGAGGCAGTCCTTCAGCTTCTTCGCGCATATAGGAAAAACGTTTGTCCGCACCCGGCGACAGCGCCAGGATATCGCCTCGATTAGCAAACCTCAGAACATATTGGTCCGCGCAATAATCGAGGCTGATTATCCGTCGCGGCGCTTCAAAGCTTCGCTCGATTGGCTGCGAACAGCCGACCAGCGAGAAGCCAAGAAGCGCCGCGAAGATCAATCGCATTTGCATTACATCCGGTAACGCACGCCGCCGAAGACTGTGCGACCCGGCTGGTTGAAGCCGAGAACGGTCTCGTAGTCTTCGTCTGTCACGTTCTCGATGCGCCCGAAAAGTTCAAGGTTCTCGGTAATCCCATAGCTCACTCGCACATCAGTAAGGGCATAGCCATCGAGCGGACGGCTGTTCGAGGCGTTGTCAAAGCTATCTCCAACGACCAGAACGGTTGCACCGATGCCAAATCCGTTTTCCATGCGATAGTCGACAACCAAGCTTGCCGTCTCTTCCGCTCTACGTGGGAGGCGGTTGCCCGTTGTTTCATCGAAGGCATCGATGATTGAGTAGTTCAGAGACACGTCGAACCCATCAACCGGCTGCAGCGCAACGCCAAACTCCCAGCCATCGGCCTGAGTGAGCGCGATATTGTCATAAGTACCGAACGGGCGAACCTCTTCCGGTACCAGACAAGGTGGCAAGAGGCTTCCAAAGCAACTCACAAACACAATTTCATTCGTGCCTTCCCGCTCGAAATAGGTCACGCCCACCTGAGCGCGGCCATCCAGAAAGCTGTGCGTGATGCCTACATCCCAGCTTTCCGATTCCTCTGGCTCGAGATCGAGATTGCCGAAGTCA
>JBCCKJ010000134.1:0-6788 GCA_039027455.1 Pseudomonadota bacterium
CAACAGCACGGCGTTCTGGATCGGGTCCGCTTTCTGAGCCGATTGCCAGGTTGGATCGACGGAGAGCATATGAAAGACCCCGCCGACAAAGTGGACGAAGAAGACGGCGAACAGGGCGAAACCCCGCAGCACGTCCAGTTCTCCGATACGTTCGGTCGAGCCGATCGGTGCCGTTGCGCTCATGGACCCCCCTTCATGCGCGCCTCTTTGCCCCCCGGCTTAGGCGCGAACCCACCCTTTGCGAGCCGGTTCGAGAGAGTCGAGGAAATTTTCAGCGCTCTCCAGATAATCGCGCTTCTTCTCCTCGCCCATCCGGTCCCATGTGGCGTAGATCCGCCCGATCCGATGGTTCTTGGACAGCCGTTCGCGGTGGGTGTCCATGAAGTGCCAATAGAGCGGGTTGAAGGGGCACGCATCCTCGCCCGTCTTCTGGCTGACCTTATAGCGGCAGCCTTTGCAATAATCGGACATCTTGTTGATGTAATTGCCGCTCGCCGCGTAGGGCTTGGTCGCCAGCTTTCCGCCGTCGGCGTAGAGGATCATGCCCGAGACATTAGGCAGTTCGACCCATTGATAGGCGTCGGCGTAGACGGCGAGATACCAGTCCTGGACCTCTTGCGGATCGATCCCGGCAATGAGGCAGAAATTGCCCAGCACCATTAGGCGCTGGATATGGTGCGCGTGGGCGTTATCATGGGTCGAGCGAATGCAGTCAGACAGGCAGCGCATATCCGTCTCGCCCGTCCAGAAGAATTCGGGCAGTGGACGCGTCGCTTCCAACTCGTTTTCGGTCTCGAGCCCCGGCATATGCAGCCAGTAGAAGCCGCGCACATATTCGCGCCACCCGATGATTTGGCGGATGAAGCCCTCGACCGAATTGATCGGTGCTTTGCCATCTTCGTAGGCTTGCTCCGCGCGCTCGCACAACTCCAACGGATCAAGCAGCCCGCAATTGAGGCTGGTGGACAGCATCGAGTGATACATATCGTCGGAGCCATGGACCATAGCGTCCTGATAGGGGCCGAATTTCTCGATCCGCTCTCTGAAGAAGGCGTCGGCGGCCGCGCTCGCCTGCTCCGCCGTCACGGGCCATAAAAACGTGTCGAGATTTCCGAAGTGATTGCCGAAGCGGTCTTCGACCAACGCTATCACGTCGTGTGTTATCGCGTCGGGTTCGAATTTGGGAACGGGGGGCGGGTCAAGATCCCCTTTGGGCGGTTCGCGATTGTCCTTGTCGTAATTCCAGTCACCGCCTTTGGGTTTCCCATCGTCATGCATCAGGATGCCGGTGCGCTTTCGCATTTCGCGATAGAAATGCTCCATAGTGAGATGCTTGCGACCCTCGGCCCAGTCGCGGAATGTCGCGTGGTTGCACACAAAGCGGGTGTCGGGCAGGATAGCGACGTCGCACGCGAACTTGTCCGGCCATTCTTCGATAGCTTGCTGGACACGCCATTCGCCCGCTTCGGTGATGCAGACTTCGCGCGGGTCGTGCCGTTCGATGGCGCGCGCGACCTCCCCAGTGAAACTGCCCGAATTGCCTTCATCGTCCAGCTTTATGTAGTCCACGCGCCATCCCTCGGCGCGCAATTCCTCAGCAAAGTGGCGCATCGCGGAAAGGATCAGGACGATCTTCTGCTTGTGATGTTTGACGTAAGTGGCCTCGTCCCAAACCTCCATCATCAAGACGATCGTGTCGTCTTTTGACGCGTTAGCCAGACTGGAAAGCGAACGGGAAAGGTGATCGCCCAAAACGGGCACGAGGATAGGTTGGGACATCGCAAGGCCAACGTCCCAACGCGTTAAGAGTGCCCACTATTTCCGAGTGGACGAGTCGGCTTGCTCTGGCGTTTGCGTGGCGGCTTCAGCAAGCTCGGGCGGAGGGCCTTTTGGTGCCCCGAAGTCTTCGCGAAGGAAATCCTCGCTCGGGACGAATCTAAACTTCGATACGCCGTGCTTCAGCAGAACCGATCCGCCGCATGACGTGTCGCGCTCCATATGACCGCCAGCCGCGAAATCGCGCCGCGCTTCCTTCTCGCTGTCGCGGAAGTAAATCTCGTTCACGTGATTGCCGGTGGAACCGTTGATCCATTTGTAAGCGGTCGGAGAACGAGCGCGAAGATATCCCAACCACGCGTTGATCACGGCGTCCGCATGGGCCGGTGTTATCGTCTCTGGCCCTTTGATTTCCATCGGATCATTCGTGCTGACTTTGTAGACCCAGCTGGTGCAGCGATCGACCGTGCGCGGTTCGTACACAGCCAACATGACATACCATGTCTTGGCCTCGGAAGCCGCCTCGGGCGCTTCTTCTTCTTCTTTCGCGGGAGCCGGTTTCGCTACTGCAGAGGCTTGTGGCGCAGGCTCAGCGGCTAGCGCCACGCCGGTCAGCGCAGCGCTAACGATTACCCAAGTTACAGTTTTCCAAGCGTTCATGGCTGAGCTTTGCCTACCTTTCGAAAGATAAAGGCTCGCACGATTGGGTTAGTATTCACCTAAGGTGCAACTAATCCGCTGAAATTACACGAAACTGTAAGGATCGATATCGACGCCGACACGAATTCCGGGTGGGAAATCGTGGCGATCCAGCCAGTCGCGTACGGTCGCCTGCAGATTGGCGGTGCGGCGCGCGTTGATCAAAAAACGATAGCGATACCGCCCGCGAAGCAGAGCCATCGGGGCGGGCGCGGGGCCGAGGATGTACAGGTCGTCCTGATGGGGCCTTTTGTCGCCAAGCCGCGCGGCCGCTTCGCGCGCCTCGCGTTCGTCTTCGCTTGACAGGATGATTGAGGCCCAGCGACCGAAGGGCGGGGCGCCCGCGTCGCGCCGCGCGTCGGTTTCGGCCGCGTAGAACGCGTCGCGGTCGCCATTGGCCAGCGCCGCGATGACGGGGGCGTCGGTGTGGCGGGTTTGAATAAGAACTTCGCCCGGCTTGGAACCGCGACCCGCGCGGCCTGCGACCTGAGCGACTTGCTGATAGGTGCGTTCGGCGGCTCGCAGATCGCCCCCTTCAAGGCCCAAATCGGCATCGATCACCCCAACCAGCGTGAGCTCGGGGAAGTGGAACCCCTTGGTTACAAGCTGTGTGCCAACAATCACGTCGATGGCTTTGGCTTGCACTTTCTCTAGGAATTCGGCGGCTTTGTCGGGCGAATTGAGCGTGTCGGATGTGGCGATCGCGACGCGCGCCTCAGGGAAAAGCTCGGAGACCTCATCCGCGATCCGTTCGACACCGGGTCCACACGCGACAAGCGCGTCTTTCTCGCCGCATTCCGGGCATTCGTCGGGAACAGGGCCTTCAAAGCCGCAATGGTGGCATGCGAGACGCGAGGAGAGACGGTGTTCGACAAGCCACGCGCTGCAATTGGGGCATTTGAAGCGATGGCCACAATTGCGACACAGCGTCAGCGGCGCGTAGCCGCGCCGATTGAGAAACAGCAGCGATTGCTCGCTGCGTTCCAGCCGCTCCTCAATTCCAAGGACTAGGGGTTGCGCCAGCCAGCGTCCTGCGCCCGGCTTTTCAACCGTTAGATCGACAAGCTTTATCTCCGGCAATTGCGCGCCGCCAAAACGGCTGGGCAGGTCCAGTTTCTCATAGACGCCGCTGGTCGCCATATGCAGGCTTTCCAGCGCGGGTGTGGCGCTGGCGAGCACCACCGGGATGTCTTCGAACCGCGAGCGCATCACGGATACATCGCGCGCGTTGTAGCGCACGCCGTCGTCTTGCTTGAAGCTCACCTCGTGCGCCTCGTCGACGACGATCAGGCCGAGATTGGCGTAGGGCAGGAAAAGAGCGGAACGCGCGCCGACGACCACCTGCGCGGTGCCTTCGCTGATGGCGCGCCACGCGCGGCGGCGCTCGGTCGATTTCAGCGAAGAATGCCAAAGCACAGGAGGCGAGCCAAAGCGCTGCTCGAAGCGCGTAAGGAAGTTCTCGGTTAGTGCAATTTCGGGGAGAAGAACCAAAACCTGCCGCCCCAGTCGAATGGCTTCGGCCACCGGTTCAAAATAGGTTTCGGTCTTGCCCGATCCCGTCACCCCGTCGAGCAGGAACGGCGCGTAAGATTGCGCCTCGACCGCGCTGACTAAGCTCCTCGCAACGCGCAACTGGTCTGAGGAAAGCGCGGGCTGATGAAAGTCGGGATCCGCCGCTTGATAGGGGCGGTCGATGGCCACGGTCACCGGCTCGATCACCCCTTGGTTGACGAGGCCGCGCAGCACACCCTCGGAAACGCCAGCGATGCCTGAAAGCTCACGGATCGTGGCTTGCTCACCTTCCAGCGCTTCGATCGCCGCCGCTCGCTGGGGAGTCATGCGTTCTGGCGCGCCGCCGCTGAGACGATACTCGGTCGTAGTGCTCGGCCCTCCTAGCGCGCCTCCGCTGGAAAGGACCATGCGCGCCACGCTGGCCAAGGCGGCGCAATAATAGTCCGCCGTCCACTCAATCAGACGACGCAAAGGTGCCGAAAGCGGAGGCACCAGCACCGCTTCGAGAATGGGGCGCAGCTTTTGAGCGGGCACCTCGGCTCCGGGTAAGCGTCCCTCATCCCAAACTATGCCTGTGACTTTGCGGGGTCCTAAGGGAGCGACGACAACACTGCCCGGTTCGACCTCCATCGTCTCGGGCACTGTGTAGTCGAGCGGGCCCAAGGCGGCGTTGAGAACAAGAAGGCGGACGCGGCGTTTCACGAGCCCCAATATGGGCACGGGCAGGGTGGGCTATCAAGCTCCGGCCTTCGACAATCGACGGCGGCGAGCTGGAAGCGGCGTTGCGCTAGAAACTCACGGTCAGGTTGACGTTAGCAATGTGGTCGGATCGGTCCTGGCCATCGCGAAAGACGTGCTGGTTCAGATAGCCCGGCACCACCTCAACGCCCTTTGTGATGGGCACTGATACGCCGACAAAGCTCCGCCACAAGGCCAGCCCGCCGCGCTGTATAGGGGTTTCGTTGAGCGCAATGAAAGGCTCGCTGTACGCGACAAAACTGTTGTTCGCGCTGATCGGGACGCGCAGCTGCACTAGATTTCGAAATCGCCAAGCGAGCTTGCTGTCTTCCTCAAACATGCGCTGCTCCAGCCGCGTGCGCGAATCGAGCGTGACGCCCCCTTTGTCGATCAGACGGACGTTTAACTCCTGATAAAAGCGATGTTCGTTGACTTCGACCGGGCCAATCGGGTCGGTCAGGATAAAAGCATAACCGCCCCCGGCGTTGACGCGATCTGTGATGCGGTAGCCCACGAACGAACGCAGCAGCAGTTGGCCCAGCTGGTCGGCGTCGTTGGTGAAACGCTCTTGCGCTTCGCCGCGGATGTAGATGTCGTCGCTAATATCCACCCACGCGAATTGCCCGATCCAGACGTTGAAATCGTCCTCAGTCGCGTGGGCCGGTGCCGCGCCAAGCGCGTTCAAAAGAGCGATAACTGAGAGACGCAACAGCATGGGCTCTCCACAAGGGTCAAAGCCCTTATAAGCACAAGCGTCCCCGCCTGCGCTAGCGTCCGCGCACAGCCTATGCCATCGCACCGATCAAGCGATTCGAAACTATGGGATGAGGGAAAACGCGCTCATGAAATTCTTCGTCGACACCGCCGAGATTGACGACATCAAGGACCTTGCAGCCACCGGGCTGCTGGATGGCGTCACCACCAATCCTTCGCTGATCCACAAATCGGGACGCGACTTTATGGAAGTGACGAAAGAGATTTGCGGCATCGTCGATGGCCCGGTCAGCGCGGAAGTCGTGGCGCTCGACCACGAGACCATGATGAAAGAGGCCGAAGTTCTTCGCAAAATCGCCGACAATGTGTGCATCAAGGTGCCGCTGACGGTCGACGGCCTGAAGACCTGCAAAGCGCTGACCGGCGATGGCACGATGGTGAACGTGACGCTGTGCTTTTCCGCCAATCAGGCGTTGCTGGCGGCCAAAGCGGGCGCGAGCTTCATCTCGCCTTTCGTGGGCCGACATGACGATAACGGCACCGACGGGATGGACCTGATCCGCGACATCCGTCTGATCTACGACAACTACCTTTTCGACACCGAAATCCTCGTCGCGAGCATCCGGCACACCACCCACGTGCTCGAAAGCGCGCGCATCGGCGCGGACGTCATTACCGCGCCGCCCAAGGTCATTTTGGGCCTGTTCAAACACGTGCTGACCGACAATGGGATTGAGGCGTTTTTGGCCGATTGGGAAAAGACTGGCCAAACCATCGGATAAGTTCCTATTTGCCACCCAATGGCTGAAGAATCCCCCCTCGATCTGTTTAAGCAAGCGCTGACCGGCGCGGCGCGCGCGATCTCGCACGACGCCGAAGTGGAAGTGGCGTGGAGCGCCGATGTGCCTGGCGCGGCGGGCAACCGTTTCCGCGTTCCCTTGCCGGGCCGCGAATTGCCCAGCGAACAAGTGACCGAAGCGCGCGGCTTTGCCGACAGCTTCGCGCTCAAACTGCGGCACCACGACGCGGGAATGCACGCAGGCTCGGCGCCGCCGGAGCCGGTGGCGCGCGCATGCTATGACGCGATTGAGCAGGTGCGCTACGAGGCGATCGGAGCGAACCGCTTTGATGGCATCAAAGACAATCTCGATGCGGCGACCGAGATGCGCACGTCGGGCGATTCCATCGTGCGCGCCTACAACGCCGCTGAAGTGCCCTTGCAGACCGCGCTCGCTTTGATGGTGCGGGAGGCGCTGACGGGCGAAGCGATACCGGAAAAGGCGGAACGCGGCGTTTCGCTCGTGCGTCCCGATATCGAAGACAAGATCGGGTCCGATTTCTCCGCTCTG
>JBCCKJ010000135.1:0-6750 GCA_039027455.1 Pseudomonadota bacterium
CTTGGGCCGCCTTCGCGCTCCTATCGCTTAATGGGGCAGCCTTCGCTGTGCCCATGCTGATGACCGGACGGTTGGGTATGTCGATTGGCTTGCACACAGCCTGGAACTTCGCGCAATCTTCGATCTTCGGCTTGCCCATGAGCGGCAATGCGCCGTCCGTCTCGCTACTCTCAATCACGCACGAAGCGCCAGATTGGTGGAGCGGCGGGAGTTATGGACCGGAGGCGGGTGCAGCGGGCCTGCTTGGCACGGCGCTTATGGCGATCTTGGCTTGGGCTGCATGCCGACGGTCGAGCACGATCAAGTCTTAGCGGGAAGAGCGTAGGTCACCGTGGACTGGGCCAGAACCATAGCCTCATCGTCCTGCCACAATTGCACATCGACCGTGGCGAGACGCCGCCCCAATTTCAGCAAACGCGCGTCGGCGAAAAAAGGTTCAGCTCGGACAGCGCGCAGGAAGCTCATGTTGAGATTGCTCGTTACCGCCATCGGCACGATGCCAATATGCGCAAGGATCACCGCGTAAGCCGCGCGGTCGGCCAGCGCCATTTGCGTCGGACCCGAGACAATACCGCCCGGGCGAAGCATGGCGGTCTCAGGGGACTGCTTGAGGCGCGCAAAGCCGGGCTCCAAACGTTCAAAACGATGCGCGTCGTGCGTCTGCCCCGGAAACGCCTCGACAAAGAAATCGGCCAATTCATCGGCGGTGAGGGCGAGTTTGTAAGTCGGATCGTTCATGCCCTCGCCATTGCTGCAATCGAGCCTGGGATCAAGCGTGACTGGGTCAGCTTAGCGGAGGCGCTCCATTGGCGATCCACAAGGCCAAACCCACCGCAACTCCAGAGCACAAAACAAAGCGGAGCCACATAACGCGGTCGTTCTCTTCGACTTCGCCCTTCACCGTCTTTGTTCCGGACAGCATCGCGCTGACCAGATCGTTCTGTTTGAAGATGCCGTAGAAGGCGATGGCCGAAAGGTGCAGCGCGACAAAGCCCAGGACCACCCAGTAAAACCATTCATGCCATTGGGTCAGCGTATCCGCCGTCGCCACACCGACAAGCGGATTGAGCGGTCCGGTCGCGCCATCGTAGGGATCGCCAGCGAAGAGCCCTGCCCCAACTTGCACCAGCATAACGGTGAGCAAGCCAAGAACGCTGAGCGCTCCGACCGGATTGTGGCCGATCGTATGCGCGACTTTGCCCGTCAGATAACCCCAGATGGTCGCCGGTCCTTTCACAAAGGACGAAAAGCGCGCGGTGCGCGTGCCGAGAAAACCCCAGAGGATGCGAAAGACAAGCAAGCCAAACAGAGCGACACCGAAGCGCTTGTGCAGCGCCCATTCCGAATTCTCCGCCGACCACCAGAGCGCCGGCACCAGGAGCGCGAAGCTCCAGTGGGTCAGTCTAAGCGGCAAATCCCAAACGCGCACCGCCGGGTCCGACAAAAGTGAGCCAGGCGTCGGCGGCGCGGGTTCAGGATTGCTCAAGCGGGCTTAGTCCGTGTCGAGGCGGAAATTGTCGTGGCAGTTCTTGCACGAACCGCCGACCGCGCCGACTTGATCGCCGATCGCGGCGACATCGCCGCCCTCAGCCAAGGTGATCATTTGCGCGCTGGCCTCAACCAGACGCGCTTTGGCGTCGGTAAAATCGTCCGGCTTCTCCCAGATCGCGGCCAAAGCCTCAGTGTCGTAGCCCTCGTCGACCGACGTGCCTTCCGGGAAATGGTCGTCCAGCAACATCGCATAGGCGTTCATGTCGGTCGCGGCTGACGCGATCGCGGCGGTGTCCGGGCTGCCGCCTTCGAGCTGCGTACGGATCGCTTTGAAGCTTTTGCCAATCGCCTTGAAGTTGGCCTGCCGCTCTTCAATAACAGCGGGCTCAGGCCCTGTGGCAGCGGCACCGCTTGCGCCTTCCGTCGCTGCCTCGCCGCCGCACGCGGCCAGACTGAACGTAAACGCCGCCACAGCCGCGCCCAAACTCACTTGCTTATACGCCATATTCCAACTCCTGCTCTTCAGTTGGTTGTTTGGCGGCGGATCCCGATCACCGACCCGAGAAGTTAACGCCCCTCACGCGCGAAACGCAAGGGGCGCTTAGACTTTTAGTAGCCCATCAGGCTCATCACTTCCTTGCGGCTGCGATGATCTTCGAGGAAGCAGCCCATCATACGGCTGGTGACCATCTTAACGTCGGGCACTTTAACTCCGCGACCGGTCATGCACCCATGCGCCGCTTCGATAACGACCGCCACACCGCGGGGCTCGAGGTGCTCCCAAATGCAGTCGGCGACTTCTGCGGTGAGCCGCTCCTGCACCTGCAAGCGCAGCGCGTAGCCATGAAGGACGCGGGCAAGTTTGGAGACGCCGACAATCTTCTTGTTCGGCAGATACGCGATATGCGCCACGCCTGTGATCGGCACCATGTGGTGTTCGCAATGCGAGTTGAACGTGATGTCCTTGAGCATCACGAGCTCTTCATAGCCGCCGACCTCTTCAAACTGGCGGGTCAGGTGTACCGAGGGGTCTTCCTGGTTGCCTTGGCAGAACTCAAGCCACGCGCGGCCCACGCGCTTAGGAGTGTCAACCAAACCTTCGCGGGTCGGGTCATCGCCAGCCCAGCGGATGAGGGTACGAACGGCCTCCTGAACATCCTCAGGGACGTCAGGTTTGTTCATCGGGTTGTCAGGGTCGAACTCGTCGTGCTCGTTAATATAGTTCATCAGCTAGGTCTTTCTATCATGCAGGGGGTGACATGAGGATCATCCCTCCCGAGTGTTCGACATGATCCCAATGGTAAAAATTGCTTAAGCTTCATCGGGTTCCGCGCTTTTTTGCGTCTTATGACCCGGGGCTTGAAAACAATTACGGTGTGTCGATGACCGCCCAGAGACACATTTAGGGGCTTCTGAAGGAATTACACCCCCCTTCATGCAAAAACAAAGAGTTGGTGCGCGCGAGGCGGTTAACGGGGTGAAGGAAGGCGCGCCAGGAAGGATTGGGCCGGGCTGCGCCCGCTCCGTCTCCGCTTCGCTACGACTCCGAAGTTCGCCTCCTCCCTTTGACCCAACAAAAAAGGGACCACCCTGGCGGGTAGTCCCTTTTTTGGCGCGCCAGGAAGGATTCGAACCTCCGGCCGCCTGATTCGTAGTCAGGTACTCTATCCAGCTGAGCTACTGGCGCGCGTGAGGGGCGGCACATAAGAGGGTGCGGCGAGCTTGGCAATCCCTGATTGCGCGCACGCCGCATATTATTTCGCGCATATCAACCCCTCTGTCTGATTACGCTCACACTACCCTGTCTCGATTCGCCGTAGGAGGTCGATATCAAGAGGTGGCTTGGGGAGATCGCGGATCGCCTCCGTTTCAAACCATCCCACATCCCCCCCTTCCAAAGCGCGTGGCTGACCATTCCAGACCTCCACTTTGTAAAGCAAGATGACAATCCCTGGTGGCGCCGCTCCGATCGCGGTTTCGGCAAAGCGCATCGGCTCGCAATCTTCCGGCTTGATCGCGATACCCAGTTCTTCTGAAAGCTCGCGAACCAAAGCTTCACGTGGAGATTCAGAGACTTCCACCTTGCCGCCGGGAAACTCCCACAGCCCCCCATGATCCTTATGCGGCGGTCTTCGATGCATCAGCCATCGACCATCGCCACGCCTTAACGCGCCAGCCACCACCCATAATGATGCGCCTGTCATGTCGGTATTTTTTCCAAACCGCGCCCACCTCTCAACCTTTTCTTAAGGTTCCAACCCGATTTTTGCCGTGTCAGCAACGTTGCAGATGGGGGCTAACCCGATGGTTTTGAAATTCCTACAGCACATTGGAAACGACAGCCAGGGCGCAACCGCCGTTGAATACGGACTGATTGTTAGTTTGATCGTGATCGCCATGGTTGGGGCTTTGCAGTCCGTTGGTAATTCCAACTCCAACCAATGGGGCACCGTGACCGATGAGACTAACGAAGTGATGAGTAATTTAGATTTTGGAAACTGACGCAATTAGGAATTTTTCAAGAGCTTGTTTCTATCACTTGACTAGCCCGCTCAGAAATCTGGGCAGGCACGGGTACCGAAGACCAAACCAGGAGACTACAAATGAAATTCTTCAACAAACTGGCTCGTGACGAGCAGGGCGCCACCGCCATCGAATACGGCCTCATCGCGGCTCTTATCGCTGTTGCAGCGATCACCGCCATGCAGAGCCTTGGTAACTCGCTGGAAGATACCTTCCAAGGCATCTCGACCACGCTCGACGACAACGCCGTCGGCGGCGCGAGCAGCGGTTCGGGTTCGGGCAGTGGCTCGGGCACCGGTTCGGGCACGGCCTAAGCCGCAAGCTTAACAGCTTACGCAAAACGAAAAGCGGCGGGGTTTCCCCGCCGCTTTTTGTTTGCGCGCTCGAGATCGCGCGCCTGCATTCAAGCTCACAAAGCTCTATCGAGCGCGCACAACCAGTTTAACTTTCTCGCCCGCGCGCAAAGCGTTTGTGTTGCCGAGCCCATTAAGGACCCGAAAGCGCGCTTCCTGATTGTCGCTAAAGGCCATGCGCCGCGCCAAGCCGCTGATCGTATCGCCGCGCTGCACCGTCACCACATCGATTCGCAGCGGCACAACTTCCCCCGCTTCGCTCGGGGATATCCGCCGCATGGATTGGAACATGGGGTTGAACACGCCCGCTTGACCCGACGGGGCGATAACCGCGAAGTGATAGGCGCGGTCGCGTGCGAACTCGTACGCGAAGACAACAATATCAACCGTCGAGTTGCCGTTGCGTGCTCGGGCAGTGCCATAGGCGGCGTTAAGCCCATTGACTTGCGTGCGCTGAAACTCTTGCGGGGCGAGTGTACTGCTCTCCCCGCCAATCGCGCGGAATTGCTGGCGCACATAGCTTTCCAGATCACCAGAGTATGGCGCCGCCTTAAGCTGGGCCTCACCCGTCCGCTGGCTGTCGCCTTGTGGGATAACGGTGACAGAGCGGCTTGAATTGATCATGTAAAAACCCTGCGGCGCGTTAAAAGTCAGCCGCAAATCGGGATGGATAAAAGCGTTGCCTTTAATGATGCCTTGCTTGGGATCATCGCCGTAAATCATCCCATCAATGGCAGCGAGAAACGCGTCCCGGTTTTGCCGCCCCGCAGGCTTGTTCACCGCGTAAGCGTTGGCCAGTCGCACGCGGTCAATTGGATCGGGGTGCGTGCTCGCCCAGACAGGCGGACGCGCGTTTTCACGGCCTTGAATGCGCGCGTCGAGTTCTACCTGCTGGGCCAAGCGTTGCAGCAGGCTGGCCATCGCGCCCGGATCGTAGTTGCCATTGGCCAGATAATCGATGCCCAGCCGGTCGGCTTCCTCTTCTTGCTCGCGCGAGTAAGCGAGAGTAATGAATTGCGGGGCCTGCAGCGCGCTTCGTGCCAACGCGTTGCCTGTCTGGCTGTTGCCTAGAAGGATGCTCGACAAAAGCGCCCCGCCCACGCCCAGCATCTGGTTGCGCTGCGCGCTGCGTTGCCGCCGAGCCGAGTGGCGCGCGACGACGTGCCCCACTTCGTGACCGAGAACCGCCGCCAGTTCCGCTTCGTTGTTCATCAAAGCCACCAACTGGCGCGTTGTATAGATATAGCCGCCCGGCACCGCGAAGGCGTTGCTCACAGGGCTGTTCAGAAGCGAAACGTTAAAGCTCTGCCGCGCGCCACCCAATTGCGAACTGGCGGCCATGTCGAGACCGATCCGTTCGACGTAGTTGGCGAGCGGGCCGCTCATCTCCCCGCCAAACTGCGCGAGCAATTGCGGATGGTAGTCTGCGCCCTGCTTGGCTTCGGCGGCTGTGATCGGTGTCGAAGCCGAAGGGATCGGCGCGCCCATGCCGACGCATCCACTCATCGAAAGAGCCATCGGCGCGGTCACACCGGCAAGCAGGGATTTTTTCAGCTTCGACATGATCTCTCCCAATCTGCGTGTGCCTTACGACACTAATCAACCATTGGGGGCACCACGCGCCATTTCGCGATCAAGCGTTATGCCAATCGGTCAGCCGCCCAATTGCAGGAAGCGTTCCTCGCGCATCCGCATCAGTTCCGCGCTCGACTTCTTGCCCAACGCGTCAAGCTCCTCGCCCACCGCTTTTCCTAGCGCCTTGATCGCGCCTTCGGGATCGCGATGCGCGCCGCCCACGGGCTCCTTAACAATCCGGTCAATCACTTTGAGCCGTTTGAGCTGTTGCGCGGTCACCTTCATCGCTTCGGCCGCTTCGGGCGCTTTTTCGGCGGTGCGCCACAGGATCGACGCGCAGCCTTCAGGCGAAATCACCGAATAGACCGCGTGCTCAAGCATAAGGACGCGCTCGGCGCTCGCCAGCGCAACCGCGCCGCCCGAACCGCCTTCGCCCACAATCACTGCAACCATGGGCACCGGTAGAGCGAGGCACGCTTCGGTCGAACGCGCGATGGCTTCAGCCTGACCGCGTTCTTCGGCTTCGATCCCGGGAAACGCGCCCGATGTATCGACCAGTGTGACCACGGGAAGATTGAATCGACCCGCTAGCTCCATCAAGCGGATCGCTTTGCGATAGCCCTCAGGCTTGCCCATTCCGAAATTGTGCCGGATGCGGCTTTGCGTATCGTTGCCCTTTTCATGGCCGATCAAGACGACGCGGCGGCCACCGAGCTTCGCAAACCCACCCATAATCGCCAAGTCATCGCCATAAAGCCGATCCCCGCCAAGCGGCACGAATTCCTCAAAACCATGCGCCACGTAGTCC
>JBCCKJ010000136.1:0-6739 GCA_039027455.1 Pseudomonadota bacterium
GCCTGTGGTTGAGGTCGCGTTGACGATCTGAAGCTCGGGCACGGTCATCCCGAGCTGACCGCTTTGCGTACCGGGTGCCACGTAGCCGGGGCGATAGAAGTTGAAGACACTGCGTGCGCGGTGGGGGTGCTGTGAAAGAGCGCCCGGCCCGCTCACATCGCCGAGGTCACGCGCGAATTCCGGCTTGCTCGCATCGACGCCAAAGGCGCGCGCCCAATTGGTGAAGCGCAGGATCGGCTCGCGGATTTTGCCAAACCGCGTGTCGCCAGAAACTCCTTCACTCTGCGTGGCGGGATCAAACAAGATGGCCGCAAGGGTTGCCGGAAGGTCGCCCTTGCGGCCATCTCCCACCGGGCGACCATCCGGAAGGACAAAGCGACCGGCGTCGAATGCGGCGGCGACCCGTTCAACATAGGCCGGGTCCGGATTGCTGGTGGTGAAACGCTGGATCAATTGGCGCGAAACGAAGGGCCCGACATTGGGGTGGCCCATGATACAATCGAGCGCCTGCGTGATGCTGTCGAGCGTACGCGTTCCAGCCTCAATAGAACAGTTGAGGAAGGTTTTCTCGCGGGTAGAATGCACTGCGTCGTTGAACGTCATGGGGATGAAGAAGTTCTCTTCGAGCCCTACGACTTCACCGAGCGCATCCCCGAATATTGGGAAGGCTTGACGGTCCAAACCCGCGATATCGAGGCCCGTGAACACCCGCGCGAGACCGGTGACATCGGTGTTGTCGTAAAGCTCGATAGGTTGCCCGTTTTCCAGCCGTGGCTCGCCGTTGGGCTGCAGTTCCACAACGCCAATAGTGAAAAGCTGGAGCAGTTCGCGCGCGTAGTTTTCATCGGGCACGCGGCCCGTTTCATCCGCCTTCTGATTGCCCATATAGGTGAGCCATTCGCCCATGGCGGGATTGAAGGTAATCGCTTCTAGGAGATCACGGTAGTTACCAAAGGCTTGGGCCCGCAAGAGGTCCTGGTAGGCAACCATGCTTTGCGGATAGTCGAACAGAATCTCGCCACCCGTATCCGAAACCACAAGGATTTGTGAGAGCGCGAATGCCATGCGTAGGCGCAGTTGATCCGGTGCACTGATCGAGTGTTTCCAGAAGGCCAAGGTAGGGGCCTCGAGCTCGAGATTGCCTCCGGCCTCCCCCTTCTCCTCTTCGATCCGCTCGGTGAGCTCCAGATAGACGTCGAATTCTGGCCGAACCATGGTTGGCTCGAGGGTAAGTTGGTTGGCGAACCACGTGGAGGCCGATGTGCCTGTCAAGCTTGAGACTTGAGCGGGGGTCGGGCCGAAAGTTGCTTGTGTGAGGAAACGGGCCGTCTTCTGCGATGTGCCAAAGGCGCCTTCGCTGGTGGTTATAGAAGGGCCGTCCATGACGACGGGGTCAGGCGCGTTAGAGGTCGGGCCGTTGCCCTCACCGCCGCAGGCGACCAGCGCCATGCACGCCGTGGCGACGCCGAAGCTGAGTGTCTTTCTTTGCCTGAAACGTCTAAGCACTCTCGCGCTCCCAATGGGTGTCCAATAAAAAAAGCCTAACGCCTTGCGATAAAAGCGGGTGTTACAAGTCGTGGCTCCAAGGCATACAAATCTGTATGAATTCGGCAGCTTGGCATTGCTGTGTCTATCTCGGAAACGACACTGCGATCACCAAACCGGGCTGGGTCGCCACCGCCTTGGCCTCGCCGTTGTGCAACGCCGCGATCGACTTGACGAGCGACAAACCAAGCCCGTTGCCAGCTTTGGTTCGCCCCGGATCCATGCGTACAAAGCGCTCGAAGATATCGCCTACATGGTTGGCTGGAACACCGGGGCCATCGTCCCCGACCTCGAGGATAGCGGCTTTCGCACTGGCGCTTAGCTCGGCCCAAACCGAAGCGCCGTCGCGCGCGTGTTCAAGCGCATTCTCGAGCAGGTTGGTGAGCAACTGCGCGACCAGATTACGATCTCCAATGATCATTACACCTTTTGCAACGCGCGCCTCAAAGGTCTGGTCAGCCTCTTCAAACAAGGGTTCGAAACTCTCAGCCAACTCAGTGACAAGCTCGGAGAGGTCGAACAGGGCAAAGGCCTCGCGCCGCGCGCCCGCTTCGAGTTGCCCAAGCCGAAGCAGCGAATCCAGCGTGCGCATCAGCGATCCGATATGCTCGTTCGCCACCTCGGCGTGTTCAGTGATAGCGTCCGCATTGCCCGCATCGCGCTCGATCAGCTGCAAGCGCCCAGCAATGTTGGAGATCGGCGTTTTCAACTCATGGGCGACGCCCACGGTCACGCCTTCGAGATTGCGGGTAAGCGCGGCGATGCGATCGAGCATATCATTGACGCCACCCGCGAGCCGGTCGAACTCGTCATTTTTGTTGGACAGCGGAATTCGCGCATCAATGCGCTCAAAGCCGATTTGGCTGGTGGTCGCTTCGATCGTATCAAGCCGGCTGATGACCGAGCGGCTTGTAAAATAGGCCGAAACGAGGGCAATCGGCACAACTGCAGAAATCAAAAAGAGTGTCGCGAGCCAGATGACTTCGTCGTTGTAGAGGACGCTGCCAGGGACAAAACGCGCCAAAACCAGCTCATGATCAACGCCCAGCGGTTCGCGGGTGGTGATCATGGGCTCATCATCCAGTTCGGGGTGCACCAGCCGATACTCATCGCTATCGCCATCGGGTGGATCGATGTCGGGATAACCCGCGATCGTTTCCCCTGTAGCGTCTATCAGACGGACCACACGCTCCTCTTCTTCAAGCATGAAGAACAAGGCGTCCGGCTCCCACAGTCCCGAACCACCATGGGCAAACTCCGCCTTCAGCGCTTCTATCCCATCTTCCCGCAGAGTGATGCCAGCGTCCTGTCGGGCTTCGCTCAACTCGTAGCGCAATTGATCAAGCTCATTCTCGCGCACTACAAAATGAAACAACCAGCCCAGCGTTAGCAACGCCAGAAGGCTCGCAACTGCCGCCAGCACCGCACGGCGAAAGACGCTGGAGGCAAGCATCGATTGCGGCACGGGCTCAGTCGGCGTCGATAACATATCCAGCCCCCCTGACGGTGGATATCAGCTCGTGGTCAAACGGCTTGTCCACTTTGGCTCGCAAGCGGCTCAAATGGGTCTGGACCAGGCTGGTCTTCGGATCGAAATTGTATCCCCATATGCGATCGAGCAGCATGGTCCGCGTGACCAACTGCCCCTCGTTTTGCATCAGGAATTCCAGGATCCGGTATTCGCGTGGGAGCAGATCCAGCTTCTGTCCCGCTCGCGTCACCTTTTGCGTGGTCCGTTCCAGTTCAAGGTCTGCGATAACCAGTTTTGTAGGCGCTGCCTCGGCAATGGGTTTACGCCGCGAGAGCGCTTTGAGCCGCGCGTAAAGCTCAGCGAAGGCGAAGGGCTTGACGAGATAGTCATCCGCCCCCGCTTCAAGGCCGGATACTCGATCATCGATCCCAGCTAAGGCAGTGAGCATGAGCATGGGGGTATCGACCCCTGCGCCGCGCAGCAGCTGGATCGCCTTCGTCCCACCCATATTGGGAAGCATGCGATCAAAGATGATCACATCGAACTCACCGCTCCCACCTTGTAGGAGGCCTTCCTCCCCGCTGGCGGCGTGATCCATCGTGTCGCCCGCTTCGCTCAGCCCGCGGGCGATGAAGTCAGCCGTTTCCTGATTGTCCTCGACAAGGAGAATTCTCAATGGACCCTCTTCTTCTCAAACCAGGCGTTGTTGCCGCAAAAAGGGGCCGCCTCGCCTAAAGGCCCACGGTCAAGCTTTCGCCTTGGATAGAAAGCGGGAGCGTTGCTGCGACACAACGCTCCCGCCCGGACTGCATCGGGCTTGGGGGATCGACGCAGCCCATACTGTTGAAGCTCAGCCCTCAGAACCCGAACGTAAGGCCGACCCTCCCAGCGGTTGTTCCCTGGACGGTGGAGCCGGTGATGCCGCCGGAAATGTAGACATCTTCAGTGACGCGACCGACAATGCTGGTAGAGAAACCCTGCTGGCCTTCGAACGTCGCGAGGTTGAAGCTCATCGACCAGTCCTTGCCCGGCACAATCGTGGTGCCGCTCAGAGCCATGGCGGCGGCGATGCCTCCGTTGGCGAAGCGGCGATTGCGCGCCACCGCCTGGTCGAGCAAGCTGACTTGGTTCTCCAAACCTAAAACACGGCTGTCGAGCTCAAGCACGCCTCTTATGTCGACCATAGCGGAACCTAGGTTGCCCATCGCATCGGTGGTTACGAAGCTGAGCGCTCCTTGCTGAGCGGCTTGGCTCGCTTCGGAAGTGATCCCTGGCGCGCGCACCCGCCCAATCGAGCTGCCCAGCGCGATGAGGTTGACCTCATCCGCTACGGCGCCCGGACCGATCGCCACCGCGCCATCGGCGCTGGCGACCGAACCGTTGCCGAGCGCCACCGCGCCGTTGCCGACCGCTGAGTTCGCGTTGCCGATAGCCACAGCCCCCGTCCCCGTGGCGGTGTTGTTCGCGCCCAGAGCCACAGCTCCGGTGCCGGTGGCCAAGTTGGGATCGCCGATCGCCACCGCGCCGTTGCCCGAGGCGACGTTTGCAGCGCCAATTGACACCGCCATGCCGTTCTCCGCGCGCGCCTGATAGCCGATGGCCACCGAGCGTCCGCCCGTTGCCGAGCTGCCTGTGCCCAGAGCCAGAGCGTCTTCGCCCGTCGCGCTCGCGCCCGCCCCGGTCGAGTTGACCGCGAGATATTCCAGTTCGGCGCTGTTGGTCTCAGCCAAAGCCAGCGCGGTGTCCGCATCGGCCTGAGCGGTCATCGCTTCGGCCAGAGCCACGTCGGCGTCCGCCTGCGCTTCCACCGCCGCTTCGAAAGCGGCTTCCGCCCGGGCCCGAGCTTCCGCGCTGTTCGTCCCCGCCTGCATAGCGGCGGTCATCGCGTCGCGCGCCTCGCTGCGCGCTGTGTCCGCTGTCGCTTGCGCCATAGCGGCGGCAGAGAAGGCTTCGTCGGCGCGGACCTGGGCCGAGTTGGCTACGGTCGAGACCGCGTTGAGCTGCCCCAGGTTGACCGCATCGGTGTCTTGAGTGCCGGCCGCGACGTTGGTGATCTGACGTTGCAAGCGATCGGTCCCGACCGAGACGGTTTGGTCACGATCCGCCACCGTTCCAGCGCCTATGGCAACCGACAGGGCTCCATTCGCTTCAGCACCTTGTCCCAACGCCGTCGCTGCGTTTCCGGCCGAAGACGCACCAGAGCCTACAGACACACTGCCGGAATTCGTGGCAGACGCGAATTCCCCAATCGCGACGGTCCCGGCCCGCGTCGCCGAACTCCGGATACCCAGAGAGACACTGCTGAATCCACTGGACGTCGCGCCCTCACCGATGGCAATCGCATCGGTCCCGGTCGCGTTGGCCGCCGTACCCGTCGAGTTGATAGAAAGAAAAGGGCTGCCGCCAAACGAAGCGTTGTTGATCGCCGTGTTAAGCTGTCCAACCGTAGCCGCGTCATTTGCATCGTTGCCATCGGCGACATTGACGATACGGCGCGTAATCGCGGATATGTCGTCGCTTGGATCATTCGGCGTGAAGTTGTCAAAAGCCAAGCGACCAACAGAAACAGTGTTGTCAATCGTAGTGACTGAATTTGCGCCGAGGGCCACAGAGTTCACGGCGCCCGCGTTCGCGCCTTGTCCCAAGGCGGTCGCATCTTCGCCAAGTGCGAAGGCTACTCGTCCCACCGCAGTCGCTCTGAGCCCGTTTGCTATGGCGCCGTTACCCACGGCTGCGCTGCCTAGCCCTGTAGCGATAGAGTTCGTGCCGTAAGCCGTTGAGAGATCCCCAACAGCTTGTGCGCCTTGTCCAACAGCGGCGGCAAGATCGCCAGAAGCAATGGAAAATCCTCCAATCGCCAGTGTCGAGAGACCCGATGCGTTAGCCTGCTGCCCCAGAGCCACGGCCTCGCCCCCGGTCGCGCTGGCAACTCCCTGGGTCGAATTGATCACGAGGAACGGATTGGCGCCAACCGAAACATTGTTGATCGCTGTGTTGAGCTGTCCAACCGTCGCCGCGTCGTTGGCATCGCTGCCATCGGCGACGTTTACGATACGGCGCGTAATCGCGGGCGTGTCGTCGCTTGGATCATTCGGCGTGCCGTTGTCAAAAGCCAAGCGACCAACAGAGACGGTGTCGGCAATCGTAGTTCTCGAAAACGCGCCGAGGGCCACAGAGTTCGCCGCATCCGCGGTTGAACTGTGTCCCAAGGCCGTCGAATTGTCTCTGAAAGAGATGGATCTTTCTCCCAACGCAATCGATGACAGCCCGCTTGCCTGGGCACCGCTACCCACAGCGGTGCTTTGCAGCCCTGAGGAGATAGCGCCCGTACCAACGGCGGTTGAGAAGTTCCCCGCAGCTATCGCGCCGTTTCCAAAAGCGGAGCCGCGATCGCCTGCGGCGGCGGAGAATCCGCCAATCGACAATGAGTTAGGACCTGACGCGTTAGCCTCAGAACCTAGTGCAACTCCCTCACTCCCAGTCGCGCTGGCAGCGGCCCCGGTCGAATTGACCACAAGATAAGTAAGATCGCCGGTGGCAGCCGTCAGCTGACCGACCGTCGCCGCGTCGTTTGCGCCCGTGCCGTCGGCGACATTCACAATCCTGCGCTCGTTTCCGCTTGAGCCGACGGAAACCGTGTTTGCAGCATCGGCCACTGATCTGGAGCCTAGCGCGACAGAATCTGCAGCCGATGCGCTTGACCTTTCACCCAGTGAAACCGAA
>JBCCKJ010000137.1:0-6713 GCA_039027455.1 Pseudomonadota bacterium
CGACGGATTGTCGCGCATGGTCCGTGAACAATACGATTGGGAGACCCGCAGCAAGGCGATCGCCAGCGAAGCGGGTTGGAGCCCCGAGGTTTGGGCCCAACTTGCCGAATTGGGCATTCTGGGTATGCCTTTCAGCGAAGAGGTCGGCGGTTTCGGCGGCGGCGCGGTCGACGCAATGGTCGTTATGGAAGAATTCGGTAAAGGCCTCGTGGTCGAGCCGTTCGTTCCCACCGTCGTGTGTGCGGGCGGCTTCCTGAAGCACGCGGGGAGCGAAGCTCAGCAGGAAGAGCACCTCGCAGCTATCATCGGCGGTGAGTGGGTCTTTGCCTTTGCCTATGGCGAGCCCAAGGGACGCTTTGACTATTTGGACATCGGCACCACCGCCAAGAAAGGCGGCGACGGGTATGTGCTCAACGGCCACAAGGCGGTCGTGATCGGCGCGCCTTGGGCGAGCCACCTGATCGTCACCGCCCGCACCGGCGGCGCGCGGCGTGAAGCCGAAGGCGTAAGCGTCTTTATCGTCGACAAATCATCCGCGGGCGTTTCCACGCGCGATTACGCAACGGTCGATGGCCGCCGCGCGTCGGAAGTGTACTTCGAGAATGTCTCTGTCCCCGCCGAATCCCTGAACGGGGACGAAGGCGCGGCCCTTCCTCTCAGCGAACTGGTTACGGACGAGGCCATTGCGGCTTTGTGCGCTGAGGCGTGCGGCGCGATGAAGGTCGCCCACGCGCAGACGTTGGAGTATTCCAAGCAGCGCAAGCAGTTCGGTGTTCCGATCGGCAAGTTCCAGGTGCTGCAGCACCGCATGGTCGACATGTACACCGCTTACGAAACCGCCGTTTCGATGACCTATCTCGCCACGCTCAAGCTCGGCGAGGAAGAAAAGGTTCGCAAGCGCCACGTCTCGGCCACCAAGGTCAGCGTGGGGCAATCCGCGCGTCTGATCGGCCAGGAAGCGGTTCAAATCCACGGCGGGAACGGCGTGACCGACGAGTATCAGATCGGCCACTATTTCAAGCGGCTGACGTTGTTCGACACCGAGTTCGGCAACATCGACCACCATATGAAACGGCACGTTGCGCTGGCGTAATCGCGAAGCCTTCAAGTTGAAAAAGCCCGGCCCCGCTACTTGCGACGCCGGGCTTTTTCTTTGGGTATTTGAACGAGTCTTGTTCCGACGTCAGCGAGGCCAGGTCGGGACGCCACTACCTGGCGTGTACGGCGCGCCCTTCGTGCCAAGCTCAGCTTCCAGCGCTTCGACCCGCAGCTCGATGTCTTTGAGACTAGCCAAGGCTGTTGCAAAGTCCGCCTTTGCGATCTCGAGCGCCTGCTTGTCCGACCCCGTGACAGGCGACTGGTGCGACCAGCCCCAGCCGCGAATCTGCCCCACACGCTGCGTGATAGAGAATGGCACTGGCTCGTTACGGCTTGCGACCGTGCTGTCGCCAAATATCGCGACGCGCGCTTCATCAAGCAGCGCCTCGATAGCTTGGGCATTGGCCCGCTGCGCCTCGTTAGGCACGGCCAACGCTTCTATCGCCACCTTCAGGTGGTTGAGCCGGTTTTGCAGTTCGCCCCCGGCGGCGCCCGCTGCGGACACCGCACGTGAAAGGCCGACGGTCTCTTGCTGGAATGCCAGCGTCGCGGCGCGGTCCTCGGATAGCTCGGGGCTGTTGTCCAGTTCCTTCACCGTGAAGGTCTTTGGACTGCCCAGCGGGGTAACAACACCGTTGATCCTTTTGCCCATTGTCACTGTGTACTGGCCCGGGATGACCAGCGGACCGTCCTGTTGACCGGCGAAAATCGATGTTGGACCAGCGTTGAGGTCCACCGGATCAGGCGCACCGTATCGCAAGTTCCACGCCACACGGTGAAGCCCCTTCGTCGAAGGCGCCGTCATCCGACGAACCACCGCGCCATTTGCATCGGTGATGGTGAAGACAATGGCAGGATCATCCTCGCGGTCCTCCGCGCGCAACGTGTCCCAAGAAGGATAGGGCGTGTCACCGCCATTCTTCTCGAGCTCTCGCTCGGCCTTGCGGCGCGACTGCGCACGCGTTTCAAGACCATCGCGCAGTGTGTAGGTGAACACCGCACCAAAGGGCGGGTTCTCGGCAAACCAAAAGTCGTTTCCGTTGGATGCTTGAGCGGAGCCATAGGTGCCCCACAGGTCGCCTTCGACGTAGAGCCAAGGGTCGCGCACATCGAAGAGCGTCGCCTCAGCGGTCGCAACGCTTGCCGCGTTGGTGCGCAACGGGGTGTAATCATCAAGCACGTAGATCGAGCGTCCGAACGTGCCGATCACGAGGTCGTTCTCGCGGCGCTGAATCTCAATATCGCGCACGGCGATGGTCGGGAAATTGGCCTTTAGCTGATGCCAACTGCCGCCTCCGTTCTGCGTATAATACAGGCCCAGTTCGGTCCCAACAAACACCAGGTTGGGATCACCGTGATCTTCGGCAATCGTATGCGCTGCACCGATCTCAGGAAGATCACCGGCAATCGGTGTCCAAGAACGGCCCCGGTTCGACGTGCGATAGATGTAAGGTTTGTCATCACCGCGTTTGTGGTTGTCGAACACCGCGTACGCGACATCAGCGCTGTGCTGTGACGCGATGATGTCTTCGACCAAGGTCATGTCGGGAACACCCGACACGCTCTCAAGCCGTCGCCAGGTTGCGCCGTTATCTTCGGTTACCGAAATCACACCGTCGTCCGTACCGACGTAGATCAGGCCCTGTTGCAATGGGCTCTCGCTCACCGAGATCGCCGCGCCAAAGATCGATGTAGAGTCGTTCTTCGCGATCGCATCGACGCTCCAAACGCGACCCATGACTGGCAAAGCGTTGCGATCGATCTGGCGCGTCAAATCCGGGCTGATCTTTTGCCACGAATTGCCGCGATCGTCAGAAGCAAACAGATACTCAGCCGCGTAATAAATCCGATCTGGATTGTGCGGGCTGATGAGAATCGGTGTGTTCCAGTTCCACTTATAGGCAGAGTCACCCGCTTCGGGTTGCGGGGTCAAGAAAACGCGCTCCTGCGTGCGCCGGTCATACCGAGCAAGGCCGCCATATTGGTACTGGGTGTACACGATGTTGGGATCACGCGGGTCGATTTGCGGCTTGTAGCCATCGCCCCCCAGCACAATGTGCCAATCCGAATTGGTGATCCCGTGGACAAGCGTCGTGCGCGACGGCCCGCACAGAGAGTTGTTGTCCTGCGTGCCGCCGCAGACATTGTAGAACGGCGCAGCATTATCGGGTTGGATGCGGTAAAACTGGACAATCGGTAGATTGCGAACGTGACGCCACATCTGGCCGCCGTCCCAGCTTTCGTAAACGCCGCCGTCGCCGCCCATCACTAGGTGTCTGGTGTTGTTTTCATCAATCCAAAGCGCGTGATCATCGACGTGCCGTGCCGCGTTGCTGAGGTCGCTGAAGGTCTTTCCACCATCGGTTGACCGCTTCGAAAACGTGTCAAGCGAATACAGCGTTTCAGGGTCTTTTGGATCGACAATGATCTCGTTGTAGTATTGCGGACTCGTCGTCATGTGATCCGAGCGCTTTTCCCAGCTCTGACCAAAATCCGTAGTGCGGTAGACGCCCTGTTCCTTGGGTTGACCCTCAATGATGGCGTAAACCATATCGGGGTTTGACGGCGCCATGGCGAGGCCTATGCGGCCCATATCATCGCTCGGCAGGCCATTGGTGACCTTAGTCCAGCTTTCCCCGCCATCGCTGCTCCGGTGGACACCAGAGCCCGGACCGCCATTGATAAGCACCCACACATGACGGCGACGTTGATAAGAAGACGCGACAATCAGATCGGTGTTGTCCGGGTGGACAACGAATTCGTTGATCCCGGTGTTTTCGTCGACCTCGAGAATGCGTTCCCACGTCGCACCGCCATCTGTGGTCTTGTAGATCCCGCGGTCACCGCCTGAAGACCACAACGGTCCTTGCGCAGCCACCAGAACGGTGTCGGCGTCTTCGGGATGGATCCATATCTGGCTGATATGACCAGAATCCTTGAGGCCCATATTGGTCCAGCTTTTGCCACCATCGGTGGACTTATAAACGCCGTCACCTTTGGCCACCGATCGCTGCGCGTTGTTTTCACCGGTTCCCGCCCAAATGGTTTTAGTATCGGTTGGCGCAATCTCGACGACACCAATGGCGTACGCGCCCTCGCGGTCAAAAATCGGCTTCCAGGTGACGCCGGCGTTTTCGGTAAGCCACAGCCCACCCGAAGCGGTAGCGACGATAAAGTGGTGATGGCCATCCGGGAAAAACGCGAAGTCGGACACGCGGCCCGAGGGATAAGATGGGCCAATCAATCGCAGCGGCAGGGAGTCAAGCGCGCTGGCTTCTTCCTTGTCGTCAGATTGGGCCGCAACCGGCGCTCCAAACGCAAATCCCAAGATCGCAGCGCTCACTACAACCGCTGCGCCACACCGCTTCACCCAATCAAACATGACTGGAAGTCTCCCCTGTCCCTCTAGATTCCGGCTAAAACCTTAGAGCGACCAGAGAATTTGGCAAATGCCGTTCGTCGATGAGGCCGGATCACGCTTCGGCAAGCGATCCGGGCGCGCCGTGGTCGACGGTCATGCGCTTGCGCGTGCTGATCGTGCCGCCCTTGGTCGAGATCTTGTCGACCACCTTGAATTCGGTCAGCCACTGGTCCCGGTTCACATCGCAGACGACATAACCGCGCTGCGAGTTGAACCATTTGAGGCACTCGTTCTCTTCTTGGATCGCAGCGGTGTCGGCGCGCTTGTCTTCGCCATCGCCGCCTGAGGCAATAGAGGTGGTGACGAACTCGGTGGCGATCGGTTTCGCTTCGGGGCGCTTGCCATTCGAATGAAGTTCGCCAGCGTAGTTCTGGTGCTCGTCACCCGTCAGCACGATAACGCTGTCGCGGCCAAGATCCTTGATCTGATCAAGCATTCGCGCGCGCGGTGTGCGGTATCCGGCCCAGCTATCGAGGTTTTGAGTAACGCCCTCACCCGGTTGGCGATCAAGGTCCATCACCATGATCTGCTGCGCCAGCGCCTGCCAGCGCGCTTTGGACGCGCTCAGTTTTTCGTAAAGCCATTGCTCCTGCGCGCGCCCGAGCACTTCAAGATCTTTGTCCCAAACCGCATCGCATTCGACGCCCCAGCGATCCTCACACGGTTGGTTGCTGCGATAGCTGCGCGTGTCGAGCAGGTAGAGATCGAGCAGATCGCCAAACTGCGCCTGACGATAAATCTGCATTCGATTGCCCATGGGCATGGAGGACGCGCGAAGCGGCATATGTTCGTAATAGGCTTGCATCGCCATCTGCTGGCGCAATTGGAAAGCGTATTTAGGCGTGCCGTCCTGATCCTCGTTCGTTACCCAGTTATTGTCGATCTCGTGATCATCCCAAGTCACAAACCACGGGGCGCTGGCATGCGCGGCCTGAAGGTCGGTGTCCATTTTATATTGCGCGTAGCGGCGGCGGTAGTCGGAGATCGTGTAAATCTCCTGACCGAAATGCTGGCGCACGTTGACGATAGGTCCGTTTCGGCTGTTCCAAACGCGGTTGCCGCGCCCTTCATAGATGTAATCGCCGTAGCAATAGACGAAGTCGGCTTGTTCCTGCGCGAGGTATTTGTGCGCGGTGTAATACCCGCTCTCGTAATGCTGGCACCCAGCTATAGCAAAGCGCACATTCTCAATCGGTTGACCAATAGCGGGCGTAGTGCGGCTGCGCCCAGTCGGGCTGCGCTCGCGGCCTGCAAAAAAGCGGTAGAAGTAAGGGCGATTGGGCTCCAATCCGCCCACTTCGACATGCACCGCGTGCCCCAATTCGGGCCGGGCGATAGCGATCCCGTTCGCCACCAGTTCGGTAAACCGTCCATCCGTCGCGACCTGCCATTCTACCTCAACCGGCGCTGGTGGCATGCCGTATCCAATTTCAAAGGGCTCCGGGGCCAACCGAGTCCAGATCACAAACCCATCGGCAGAAGGTTCACCAGAGGCAATGCCAAGCTGAAAAGGGTAAGCTTGAAAGATCGGCTGCGCGATCGCACGCGCTCCGGAAAGCAAGGACAGGCCAACGATCGCGCTGCCTCCAAAGGCCTTCAAGGCAAAACGACGGCTGAGTTCAAGCCGTTTGGATCGCGTATCGGTGGGCATCAAGCGGTGTCCTTAGTCTTTAGCGCTATACGGCGAATGCTGAGGCAGTGTTTCAGCATGATGGCAAGCCCTTCGGCTCAAGCCTCGTCGAGTTGGGGAGGATCAACGAAGGTCAAACGAAGGAACGGTAATAAGGTTCATCGCCCAGACCGAACCAACACAATGAAATACTTCTATCCCACGAAGTCCGCCGATGCGTCACTCTGCCAGACCCTCCCATATTCTCTCGGCGATACGCATATCGCTGGGCGTGTTGACGTTCCAGAATGGGTCCGGCGCTCCTTGTTCGGCCTCGAACTCGACGGGTTTGGCTCCACACGCCTCAGCCCATCCGTGCGCCGAGCGAGTGCCTGCGCTCAGATAAGCGTCAAGCTGGTCGCTAAGATCGGCGGTCCATAGTCCGTTGACCGGGTGCCAGCGGCCTTGAGAACTCGCGATCGCAGGTGCGCCGACCGCTTCGAGCTTCGATAGGAAGTCGCCAGCGATGAACGGCAAATCGACAGCGCATGTTGCGATGGTCTCAAACCCTTGTTCTTTTGCCCA
>JBCCKJ010000138.1:0-6666 GCA_039027455.1 Pseudomonadota bacterium
TCATCCCGCCGAGCACCGCGTAGATGAACACGATGCCCATGCCGATGATCACGCCCCAGAAGATCGAGACATCGAGGAAGCGTGAGAACACAATCCCGACACCGCGCATCTGACCAGCGATATAGGTGAAGCTGATGAAGATCAGGCAGATGACCGCCACCACGCGCGCGGCTTTCGAGTAATACCGCGTGCCGATGAAATCGGGAACGGTGAACTGTCCAAACTTACGCAGGTAAGGCGCGAGCAGCAGCGCCAGCATAACGTAGCCGCCCGTCCAACCCATAAGATAGACAGACGCGTCATAGCCCAAAAAGGCAATGAGGCCGGCCATCGAGATAAAGCTAGCGGCGCTCATCCAGTCGGCCGCCGTGGCCATTCCATTGACGACTGGGTTCACCCCGCCGCCGGCGACATAGAATTCCTTCGTCGATCCCGCGCGGCTCCATATCGCAATGCCGATATAGAGCGCGAAGCTGAGGCCAACAAAGAGATAGATTAGAGTTTGGGTTTCCATCGTTCGACCCCCCTCAATCGTCGAGATCGTACTTGCGCTCGATCTGCTTCATACGAACCACGTAGAAGAAGATGAGCGCGATGAAGATGTAGATCGAGCCTTGCTGCGCGAACCAGAATCCCAGCGGGTAGCCGCCAAGACTGAATTGATCGAGGAAGTCTCTGAACAGGATACCTGCGCCAAAGGAGCAGACGAACCAGATGACCATCAAAGAGACAAGAAGTCGGATGTTTTCGCGCCAGTAGGCGTTTTCCGATGCGCTTGTTTCGCCCGTTTCGGATGGGGTTTGCTCGCCCTGAGGCTCCGTTGAGACAGCGTACATGTCTCCTGAACCTTCGTCGAAATCGCCGGGATCGGCGGTGGCACTTGGATCGTCCATTTTTCTCCCCTTCCATCTCCATGGCGCGCATGAGAATTCCGCGAGCCTTACTGAGCACGCTAGATGGGCGAGGCGCATGTGAGGAGAGCGACTTTAGTCTAAGGGGCGAATGGGAATGCGCTCAGGCCGTCTCGATCTCAGCGAGCGTTGTGCCGGGAGGTAGACGGCTCAACTGCGCCTGGAACAGCTCCGCTGCTGCGATCGCATCGCTGAGCGCATCGTGCGCGCCGTAATCGGGTAGGCCGTAGCGCTCTCGAGCTGGCCCTAGCCTATATGCCTCGCCGCCGACCAGATTGGGATGGATCCGCTGCTCAAGGCTCAACGTGCACACGCTGCGCACAGGTAGCGCTACTCCTAAAACGGCCTTTGCGGCGCGTTGAAGCGCTTCTCTCTCGATGGCTGCAGCGTGTGCGACTAGGACCCGGCCGGAAAGCGCTTCGATTAGCGCTGCAATTACATTCGATATCTTTTCACCTCGAGACGCGCGTTGCTCGCCAATGCCATGGATCACTACGGCGCCGGGATCGAGCGCCGCGTCGCTGCGAATGTCGAACGACTGCGCTTTAGACAGCGGTATCTGGCGCCCTTCGAAAGGCAGCCATCCAGCCTGCAACAAATGTGCGTCCTTTCTTAAGCCGTCCAATTCGAAGTCGAGCGCCAGGAAAGGAGCATCTTCGGCTCGCATATTGCGATCAGGCCATATGGATTCGGAGTAAGCACGAATTGCGACAACTTCATGGTTCTCCAGCGCCCGCAACGCACGTTCGAACCGCCAATTGGCAAACACGTCAGGCTATCCCGCCCGCCAGATTGCGCCGCAGGGAATCCAAGCCGGTCCGAATGACCGAGAACGCGTCCTTGAGATAGTCCCGCTCGAGCGGTGACAGATCCGCTGGTGCGATGCGATTGTCGGGCGTTTCTCGGCGAGAAACCTGGCGCGCCTGATGCGCGATCCGCATTTCGTTCACGAGGATCATCGCGTCTTCCAGGCTTTGCGCGTCATCTGTGTGCATACGGCCGCTCTCGCCCAAAGCCCTGAGCCGGTCAATTGTGCCGACCTCTTCCAGTCCCGCCGCGAGCGCGCTTGCGCGCGCGATATCGACAATCGGCATAATGGCCTGTCCTTTCGCGTCGAACACCTTCTGGCCGTCCTCGGACTTCTTGAGGACAAGATTATTAAAGATACCCAAGGGCACTTTGCTGCGCTGTGCGTCTCTCGCCAGATAACTGATAAACAGAGGGTTTTCCGCGCTCCGTTGAACCGTTGCCTGGTGCAGTTTTCGAACGAGAGCCACATCGCCATGGATATGGCGCATATCGAAAAATATTGTGGCACGTAGAATGCGATCCTCCGTGGGGCGACTGATCCAGTCTTCATAGCGACCGCGCCAGCCCGATACCGTTAAGCGCTGATCGGCGTTTTTGGCCATGATTCCGCCGTTGCAATAGACAAATCCGCAATCATTAAGCAGGTCGGAAACGCGCTCCCCAAGGCGTGCGAAATAGGCCATATCCGTTTCGCTGGCGGTATCCTCAATTACAAAACCGTTATCTTGGTCCGAGCCAATCAACTGTTCCTCGCGCGCAAGCGATCCGAATACAACAAAGGCGTACGCGCAAGGCGGTGGGCCAAGTTCCTCTTCGGCCAACTGCATGGTCCTGCGATGGACCGCCTCGCCGAGAGCCGAGATAAAGCGCGTGGTTTGGGCTGCGTGCATGCCGGAATTCACCATCGCAACGAAGCTCTCGGGAATGCACTTGGCAGCTTCAATCAATTCGGTGCTAGACCGAGCCTTTGCGATCATCATCCCAGTGTCGATTGCGTTGTTGCCAATCGCGGAAAGAATGTCTGTCGCGCTCAAAATGCCAGCCAATGCGCCACCTTCAGCGGTGAGCGGGATATGGCGAAAACCGCCACTGGCCATCAGAGCCATGGCTTCGGCCGCGCTGGCGTCGGTCGAGAGGGTTCTGGGAGACGCTGTCATTACCGCGGAGATTGGCTCCTCCATGGATATCGATTTAGCCACCACCCGATTGCGCAAGTCTTTGTCAGTAAAAATCCCGCGCAGCGCGCCATCATCGCAGATGGCGAGTGTGCTTACATCGTTTCCGTGCATAAGCGTTACCGCTTCTGAGATACTGGCCGCGGATGGGCAAGACACCGGCCCTGACCGACCAATCAACTCGCCGACCTCCCGCCGATCAAGTTGAAAACTCGATGCGTCCCGACGCGCTTTGAGTGCGTGACGAATACGCTCGGTCTCGTCGCGCGCAAAAAAAGCTTTGAACTCCGGGACGGTTTCGCGCAGCGCATGAAAATGTTTGGCGCCAATAGCGTAGAGCAGCGTGTCTTCGAGCGCGCAGGTCGTGTTGCGCACTTCGCCGCCGCGCAGGAGCGAGGGATACGCGAACGCTGACCCCTCTCCTAGGCGCGCCGTCAGTTCATTTCCCACCAGCCGCAGTTCGACCGAGCCAGATCGAACCTGAAAGAGGTGTTCGTTCGTGGCACCGGCGCGGATAATCTCTTCGCCTGCTCGGACATAGCGTATCTCGACGTGACGCGAGAGCTTCGCGCGCTGCTCATCACTTAGCATCTCAAAGGCGGTGGTGCCTTTGAGAAACTTGGCAACTTCGGCGATCTCCGTGTTCATCTCTGAAAGACTAGATCACGAATGGCCCATTCGCCATTGCCCATTCGTCTAAAGCGGCTTCGGACGCAGTGATCGATGTTTGAGGCATCGAACGCGCTTAAATCGCCGAGCTGAAGCGCGGTGCCGAATACTCACGATACTGATCGAACAACGCCGCAATCGTCCGCGAGTAAGGCAAACCGGCGGGTTCTACCATCAGGTCCATGCCATTAAGTCGCGCTAGGCCCCGCTCAACAAAGGGCGTAAGACCGGCGCTGCACTGTGCGAGCAGGCAGGGCGAAAGCTTGGTACGCCCATGGCACAGCAAGTGCTCAATCACCTTGCCTCTTATGCGATCTTCGGGTGTACGCACTATGCCATAGTCGGCGGTGAGCTTGCCTTGAGACGTTAGCATCCGGTAGCGGCCTGAATTCTTCTCATTCTGCGCTATGAGGCTCGGGAACGCACTGATCGCGGATGCACCCAGGCCAATCAGAGTGTCTGAGGGATCATCAGTAAAGCCCTGAAAATTCCGCCGCAATTGTCCAGTGCGGGTGGCTTCGGCCATGGGATCGCTTGGCTGCGCAAAGTGATCGAATCCGATGGGTCTGTATCCAGCACTTGTGAGAGCGACATAACCCATCTTTGCCATGGCAAAACGCGTATCTCGATCTGGGAGAGCGCTGGCGTCAATTACGCGCTGTCGCGGCACGATATGCGGCACATGCGCATAACCGAAGAGCGCGATCCGGTCCGCTCCTATGCGCCGTGTGTATTCAAGGCTGTCCTCCAGATCGCGTTTAGTCTGGAAAGGTAGGCCGTACATAAGATCGAAGTTCAGAGAGGTCACGCCCGCATCGCGAAGCCAATCCACGCTACGACCGATCATGGCGTCGTTCTGTTCGCGCCCAATCGCTTTCTGGCAATGCGGGGCAAAGGTCTGCACGCCCATGCTTGCGCGCGTGATTCCGGCTTGCGCCACCGCGTGTCCCCACTCCGCCGACATCGTGCGTGGGTCCAGCTCAATCGAATAGCTGCCATCGGTCGGGCCAAACCGATTGGTCAGAGCCTCAATAAGCTTAAGAAACTCGGCGGGTAGGATGGCGTTTGGGCTACCACCGCCAAAGGCAATGCGCCGCACGCGCGCCGCCTTCGGCAAGAGCCTAGCCACCGTTTCGATCTCTTGGTGAAGCGCGGAAAGATAGCTCTCAACCCGCTCTCGTTTGCCCGATCGGCTGGTGTTGCAACCGCAATAAAAACAGATCGCTTCGCAGAACGGAATGTGCAGATAGAGCGAGATGTCGCCCGCAGTCTGCTCGATAGCGCGCTCAAGGGCAAAGGGTTCAAGTGGGCCGAAATCGGCGGCGGTTGGATAGCTCGTGTAACGCGGAACCGGAACTTCGAGCAGATCAGGAAAGTAGGGCCACATTCAGGCCTAACAGCATGGTGTGTCGCTTTCGTCTTTGCGCGAGATCAAATTATGCGATGGGCTTTGGGCTTGTGTTTCTCGCGGCATGCGCCCGCATGGCAGCCCTTTTGATCACAATCGCTATTCGGCTTTTCACGATCGCGGCGTAGCCCAATCGTAATGGTGCCACCATTGCAAAGAGCGACAGTGATCGCATCGCCCCCGCTCGGGTCGTGTGCCGAGGTTCCCGCGATGAGCGGAACGATCCCTAGAAAGGCGAGGGCGAAGCTATTGGCCATTAGGCCTCCTCTTCGTCGTCGATCAGGATGCGATTGGCGGCGCCTTCCATGTCTTCGTATTGGCCGCTTTTCATCGTCCAGAAGAACGCAAGAAGCCCCAGAAGGCCCATGCCCAATGCGATTGGTATGAGGAATGCGAGGCCTGTCACGCGGTAGTCTCTCTTCCGGCAGCGCTAGCCAAGCGGAGCGAGTTGGCGACCACGATAAGCGAGCTCAAAGACATGGCGATCGCAGCGACAAGCGGGGTCACATACCCGAACAGAGCGAGAGGCACGGCGAGCGCGTTGTATCCAACGGCGAGCGCAAAATTCTGTCGTACGATGGCCATAGTTTTACGAGCGACTATTATGGCGAGCGCGACTGGCGACAGTCCGCGCCCTACAAACACCGCGTCCGCCGCTTGTTGGCTAGCGTCGCTGGCCGTTCCTGGCGCAATCGAGGCGTGCGCGGCGGCGAGAGCTGGCCCATCGTTGAGGCCATCGCCCACCATAAGCGGCTTTGAGCCATTGGATTTGAGCGCTTCGAGCGCCTCGAGCTTTTCCGTTGGGCTGGCCTCAGCGACCGCGGGTATACCGAGATGGCTTGCAACCTGCTGGACGGCCTCTTCGCGGTCTCCGGAAAGCACGCTGCTTTTGATTCCATCGCGGCTTAGACGCTCTATCGTTTCTGCCGCATCAGCGCGCATTTGGTCGCTGAAAATGACTGTCTTTGATCGATTGCCGACGCGCAATTGTGAGGCAAGTTCATCAGCGCCGCTCGCCGAGCGTTCAAGCGCGACCTCAAGGCCATTCCACGTCCCGCTTAAACCTTCCCCGGCGTGTTCGATCACATTATCGATCGTCGCCGGCTGGACACCCGATTCACGCAAGCTTTGGGACAAACCTTGGCTTAGTGGATGGCGGCTGTGTTGCGCTAAACCTAAGGCCACTGCGCGCGCTTCGTCATCCACGGATGTGATCACGGGCCTCGGTTCGCCCAGGGTGAGCGTTCCCGTCTTGTCGAACAGCGCGACGTCAACCTCGGCTAGGCGTTCGAGCGCGCTGCCATCTTTAACTAGCAAGCCCCGCTTTAGCAGGGCGCCGCTTGCAACAACCTGTGCAGTTGGAACCGCAAGGCCCATCGCGCACGGACAGGTGATGATTAGAACAGCAATCGCGATGACGAGGGATTGATGCCACCCCGCGCCCGCGATCATCCATCCGGCAAAGGCAAGTGCGGCCAGTGTGTGCACCACCGGCGCGTAGGCGCGGCTCGCCCGGTCAGCGATGCGAACGTAATGACTGCGCGATTGGCCCGCTTCGTCCATAAGGCGCGCGATCTCGGCAATCGCCGTGTCATCGGCGGTGCGCGTCAATCGCACGCGTATCGGCGCGATGACATTGATCGCCCCTGCGTGAACGGGATCTCCCGCTTGGATCGTCTCGGGCGCGCTCTCA
>JBCCKJ010000139.1:0-6635 GCA_039027455.1 Pseudomonadota bacterium
AATTTCCTCCTGCGTGGTGATCGAAAGCGACTGCGGTATGTCGATGATCGGGGTCGGCGTTTTGACCGAGTTGATTTCGCTCGAATAGAGAACGTCGGCTGAAACGATGATGTCGCCATCCTCGTTGGTCTTCGTCTCGTTGTCCTGGGCGAGTGCAGGAGTGGAGATAAGCGCACTGCTCGCAAGCAGTGCGAAACGCGTGAAGCGGGTTGTCATGAAGGGTAGCTTTCTTAGTCTTAGAGATCTGGGACAGATCGCGGGCCGCCTCCGCTATTGCGAGTTACTCGCACCTGCAACCACAGATGTTGTCGCTTTTTGATTTTTCTCAAATTTCAGCATTTTGTGACTTTTTTGCCGCGATTTCTGCCGTCTAATCGCCTAACAGCGCGACCGAGAAAGCAGGAGACATGAAGCATGAAAGCCACGATCTGGCACAATCCGAAGTGCGGCACCTCGCGCAAGACATTGGCCATCTTGGAAAATCTCTCCAAGGTCGATGTGACGGTTGTGGAGTATCTGAAAGACCCGCCGACGCGTGAGAAGCTCGAACAGCTCTACGCAGACGCTGGGATGACGCCGCAAGAGGGCTTGCGCTTGCGCGGCACTGATGCTGAAGAGCGCGGCCTGCCAAAGGCGGGCGCGGGAACAGTGCTGGACGCAATGGTTGCCGATCCCATTCTGATCAATCGTCCCTTGGTCGAAACCGAAAAGGGAGTGGCCTTGTGTCGTCCTCAGGATGAGGTTTTAACGCTGCTTTAGCTTTGGTCTTAGCGGTCGCGGGTCAAATCGCTGTCGAGAGCAAGTCCACGCCAGCCGAAGGTCACCACGGCCAGACACAAAGCCATGATCAGGCCGAACGCCAACGGTTCGTTCGTGTTGTAAAGCCAAACGCCAACGGCGGGCGCGTAGATAAAGCTCGCACCGGCCACGCTCGCGACAATGCCCGACGCTTGACCTTGCTCCGCGCGAGTTACGGCGAGCGAAGTCCCCGCTGTGGTGCCGGGGCGAAACAGGCCAAAACCGAGCGAAGCGATCGCGAAACCCAAAGATAGCGCGTAAATATCCTGACCAATGCCTAACACCGCAGTGCCAAGCGCTGCGACGGTCATGCCCGATAGAGTGGCGGCGCGCGGGCCGATCCGAAAGCGGGGAATGAGACCCCACTGCGCCAGCAGAGTCGCGAGAGCGCCGAACACAAACACGAGGCTCACCAGAGCGGCGCCTTCTTGGGGCTCGCTGCGCAGCCCCAATCGGTCGAGCACCAGAAACCCAACCACGCCCATGATCATGGCTTGCGCGTGGCCCCCGATCAGCCCGCTCAAAACCCACGGACGCAGGCGCACTTCGAACCATCGCAGCCGCTTTGGTTCAATGTCTTGATCCGCCCCATCGTCATCCCCCGCGTCGGTGGGCGTGTCGGATGCGCCGGAATACGCGACCGCTTGACCGCGCGCTGCAAATTGCGGCTCATCGTTCGGAAGGCGCAGTCGCAACAGAACAAGCGCTACCAGACCGATTAGCGCGAAGCACAAGAACGGCCCGGTCAGCCCGATCCCGAAAAAGGGCAGCACCAGTAGCGGAGCCAGAACAGGGCCAATCACGGTGCCGAGCCCAAAGCTGGAGGCAATCAGGGAAAGCGCGTTGGTTCGCTCCGAGCGCGGCGTGCGCGCGGCGACATAGGCTTGCACCGCTGGCGGCGCGGCGCTGCCGAACAGGCCATAGAGACTGCGCGCGGCGGCGAAGACGATGAGAGTGCCAAGCGCTCCGAACCAGCCGGATAATCCCGCCCATAGGACCAGCCCGCAAAGGCCCATCGAAGTGATGAAGCCGATAAGACCCAGAGCCATCATCGATTTGCGCCCGCGCTTATCCGAACGCCGCGCCCAAATTGGCGCGCAGATCACCCACAAAAGCGCCGACCAACTGTAGGCAAGGCTGATCCAGAAATCCTGAACCTTAAGCGCGGTGCCGATGGACGGCATGACCGATTGCATCGCAGTGTTGCCGGCCGCGGTGACCAGCATAACCGTGAACAGCAGCGCCATGCGCCCGTTCGAAATCGCAGGCGGCTTTGTCTCGTGTGCCTTTGTCGGAAGAGGGTCGGCTTCGGCCATGCCCGTTCGCTAGGGCAGGGCGCGCGCAGTGGCAATGCGCCAAAACCTTCAGGGTTAGAACGCCAGCTTTAGGTTCTGATGCTTACTCGAAGACCTCAGCGACGTCTTCGCTCTGCGGACCAGCGAGCTGTTCGTAAATGGCGACGCCCAACCCACACATCAGCATTCCGAGCGCCATCGCCGTTGCTCCGTTGGACAGCCCCAGAATGAGGGAGCCAAGCACGCCGCCCCCGGCTAATCCAGCGACCAAACCCAGAACGCTGGTGAACAAAAGCGCAAAGATGAGGTAGCCGACGAATAGAACCGTCCAGAACAGCAAGACCATCCACTGTTTTTGGTGAGTCAGTTTGAAAGAACGCAGCGTGGCTTTGAACGGGTTGAGTGTTTTTTCCAGTATCAAGACTGGCAAGCTCAACGACATCCGAGCCAGGATCCAAATGGATGACAAGGCGGCTGGAAAAGCGGCAATGGCACCAAGCGCGGGCATGCCAAGCAAGCTGCCGATCAGACCGAAGGGAACCGCGATGATGAGGACGGTCACGAAGTACAAAAGGAAGAAGATTAACAAGAGTGCAAAGGTGCTGGGCATCGCCTTGGCCCCTATCAAGACACTCTCTCCCACCGTAGGGCGACCACGGCTCATCAGCGCAACCATCGCGCCGTAACCGGCAAACTGGACGATCCAGATCAGCCCGCTGATCGCGAAGATCGGCCCAAGTTCTTGCTGGAACTGCTCCAAAACCAGCTCTGGGTCCGCGTCTGGATCGGAGAAGAGCGCGGGATCCGACAGCGCCGTCATGGTGTCTGGCGCGAGCAGATAGATCGCCAACGAGGGGAGGAGAAAGAACACACTCGCCACAATCGCAAGCAGCTGAAAGTTCTCTTTGACGAGGTCGAAGGCGCGCTCCCACGCCGCGTTCATATCGAAGCTCATGCCGAACTTTGTCCCCATTTAGCCATTCGACTCTTGATCTAAAGTGCCAATGACCCCACCCAATGGCCATGGCAAGCCACGCTTTGACCCCCGATTTCAACCCTAACGCGCTGGAATGGCGGCGCGACGACACCCTTGTGCCCTACATCGACGCGCTCGAGGCGATGGAAGCGCGCAACGCCGCGATTTATACGGGTGACGCGGCGGAACAGATCTGGTTGCTGGAACACCCACCTGTGTACACCGCCGGGACCAGCGCGGACCCTGCCGAACTGATCGATCCGCGCTTTGACGTGGTCAAGGCCGGACGCGGCGGGCGCTACACCTATCACGGCCCCGGCCAACGCGTGGGATATACAATGCTGGACCTTGGCAAGCGCGGCAAAGACGTGCGTTGCTTCGTTCATTCTATTGAGGGCTGGGTGATCGCGACCCTGGCTGACTTTGGCGTTAAAAGCTGGGCCGTCGATGGCCGGGTGGGCATTTGGACCACGGATATTGATGGCCGCGAGGCCAAGATCGGCGCGATAGGCGTGCGGGTGCGCCGCTGGGTGACGATGCACGGCTTTTCGGTCAATCTTGATCCCGACCTTTCGCATTTCAGCGGGATTGTGCCTTGCGGGATTGATGAATTTGGCGTCACAAGTCTCGCGCGGCTGGGCAAAGAGGTCAGCGCGGCGCAATGGGATGAAGCGCTGATCGCCCGAGCGCCCGATTTCTTTGACGCTCTCGACAAGACAGGACACGGTGCATGCTCCGTGTGAAAACCATCGCATTGGCTGGCCTTACAGGTGCGCTTCTTCTCAATGCATGTTCGCAAGAGGCCTCGACCTCGGATGACCCGGCGCCGGTCGAACAGGGCGGAGAGGCCGAAGGCGACGTGAAACCCGGAACCATAAGCGACACCATGCTCCCGCTGGAGTCGCTTCAGTCTCAAGCCCCTTCGGTCCAAACCCGTCCCACCGATAACGCGGCTGACGTGTCTGATGACGAGCCGACGACCGAGACTAACGCTGAAACGGCCTCAGCGACGCAAAGCGTCGACACGCCTGAGCCCACCGTGGCTGAGCCTTTGGTTCCGCAGATCGCGCCGCCTCTTCCAACCGCTCCGCCGCCAAGCGATGACGGCGGAGGCGATGAAGGCGCAGGCGGCGCTTTGTAACTTGGGCTTAAGCCGCTTGCTCTTCGGCGAGCGTGGGGTAGTCGATATAGCCCTGCGGGATCGGGAAGTACCAGCTCTTGGGCACATCCTTGTTCGGGTTGAACGGCGCGCCTTCAGCGATGCGCTTTTCCAAATCAGGGTTTGAGATATAGGGGCGGCCAAAGCTGACCGCGTCGCAGCGACCGCTCGTCACATCGGCGTCGGCCTCTTCAGCGCTGTAGTCCGAATTGAGGATCAGCGCGCCCGAATAGAGACCGCGGATCAGCGCGTCCTGCTTGGGCACGTCGGTCTGGCCAAAGGTGCCATCGGGGCCCGGCTGGCGCAGCTCGAGATAGGCAAGTCCCATTTCTTCGATCACTTTGGTGGCCGCGCCGAATGTGGCGGGCGGGTTGCTGTCATCGGTGCCTTGGCTGTCGCCATTGGGCGAGAGGCGGATGCCGACCCGGTCCGCGCCCCACACATCCACGATTGCTTCGAGCACTTCGCGCATGAAACGGGTGCGGTTTTCCGGTGAGCCGCCGTAATTGTCTTCGCGAAGATTGGTTTTATCGCGCAGGAATTGATCGACCAGATAGCCGTTCGCGCCATGCAGTTGGACGCTATCAAAACCGGCTTTCTTCGCGTTTTCGGCGGCGCGGCGGTAATCGTCGATCGTGCGGTTGATGTCGTCCTGCGTCATCGCGCGCGCGACCGCGTATTCCTGACGGCCCTCCGGCGTGTGCGCTTCGCCCGGAGCTTTCGTTTCGCTGGCCGAAAACGGACGCTCGCCGCCCAGGAAGTAGGGCGCAACGATCCGGCCCATATGCCACAGTTGCATCGCGATGAGCCCGCCCGCTTCGTGCACGCCTTCGACAATCGGTTTCCACGCTTCCACCTGCTCATTCGACCAGATGCCCGGCGCGCTGGGCCACCCAAGACCTTCGGTGCTCACACCCGTTGCTTCAGTGAGGATCAACCCTGCGCCCGCGCGCTGTTTGTAATACGTGCCCATCATTTCGTTCGGGACAAACATGGGCTGAGCTGCGCGGCCACGGGTGAGCGGGGCCATGAAAATACGGTTCTTCGCTTCCAGAGCGCCCATGGTGAGCGGCTGAAAAAGAGCTTCGTGTTGCACGCAGAAATCCTCCAAGAAATCGTCTGTGTCGTTTCGACTTGGGATTGCACTTGGCGCTTTGGCGGCTAGGGCGCAAGCATGGAAAAGGCTCAGGCGCACGAAGAAGAAGTTGCCGGTTCTAGCGGCGTTGGAGGCTCCGCGCTGCGTTCGGCTTTGCTCCTGGCCGCGCTCTTGGGCGGAAACTTCGCACTCGCTTTGGGCCCTTGGCTTGTTCGGTTGACCGACACGGGCCCTGTCAGCGCGGCGTTCTGGCGAATGTTTCTGGCGCTGCCATTCCTAATCATTTTCGCGCGGGGCGCTGGGCAACGTTTGACCGGCATGCCTTGGAAGACACTCGCGCTCGTGGCCACAGGAGCGGTCGCTTTCGCCGGAGACCTCGCCAGCTGGCACATCGGCATCGGTATGACGCGGCTGGGCAACGCGACACTGTTTGGCAACGCCGGTTCGATCGTCCTCTTGTTTTGGGGCTTCATTGTTGCCCGCGCTCTTCCGCGTGGAAGCGAGTGGTTGGCGATCATCTTCGCGCTGGCGGGCGCAGGTATTCTCTTGGGGCGTAGCTTCGATCTATCGCCGACCACATTCTTGGGCGACTTACTCTGCATCAACGCAGGGCTCCTTTACGCCGTCTACTTGCTGACCTTGCAGGGTGAGCGTGGTCGGTTCGGCTCTTGGAGCTTGCTGGTGTGGGTCAGCGTGTTTGCCTGCCCTGTTCTGCTCGCCTTAGCACTGGCCTTGGGCGAGCCCGTTTGGCCAACTGATTGGACACCGGTGATTGTTCTTTTCGTGTCCAGCCAGCTGATCGGGCAGGGGCTATTGGTGTACTCGCTTGGCCACTTTCCGCCGCTCGTCATTGGCCTTGCGCTGCTAACGCAGCCCGCGATCGCGGCGATCATCGGCTACAGCGTGTTTGGCGAAGCGCTAACCTTGCTCGATACAGTCGGGATGGTGCTGCTGGGATCGGCGTTGGTGGCGGCGCGGATGGCCCGCGGCTAGGCGCTCTAATCCTCGCCAGCTCTCGCCCGTTTTGCGGCTTCTTCTTCCGCCTGTTTCTTCTCGTCTTCAATTCTTTGCTTGATGGCCTCCATCTCGCCCTGATTGCCCGTTGTGTAGGCCGCAATAAACGCGTCCAGATTGCGCTGAGCGTTCATCCTTTTGCGTTCTTGAGGACTAGTGAAAATACGGCCAGCAATCTTCTCGAGCCATTTGTTGACCCGTTCGGAGAACATGCCCGCCAGAAAGCCAAAGGCGGCAAAGGAGGAATAATTGGCGGTTGCGCCGGTATCGGTGCTTCCGACCTGGAACACCGCCAAT
>JBCCKJ010000140.1:0-6552 GCA_039027455.1 Pseudomonadota bacterium
GAGCATATCGCCCTTGCCCAGCAGTTGCTCGGCGCCTTGCTCGCCCAGAATGGTGCGGCTGTCGATGCGGCTGGTGACCTTGAAGCTGATACGGGTGGGCAGGTTTGCCTTGATGACCCCGGTGATGACATCGACCGAGGGACGCTGCGTTGCCATGATAAGGTGAATGCCCGCCGCGCGCGATTTCTGGCTTAGGCGCTGGATCAGGACCTCGATCTCTTTGCCGACGGTCACCATAAGGTCCGCCAACTCGTCCACGATCAGCACGATCTGCGGCAGCGGTTCGTAGTCGAGCTGTTCTTCTTCGTAGAGCTGCTCACCAGTTTCGGGGTCAAAGCCGGTTTGCACCCGGCGGCCCAGCGGTTTGCCTTTCGCGGCGGCGGCGCGGACCTTTTCGTTGAAAGAGTTTATGTTGCGCGAATTGACCGAGCTCATCTTGCGATAACGCTCTTCCATTTCTTCGACCGCCCACTTGAGCGCGCGCACGCTTTTGTGCGGTTCGGTCACCACGGGCGAGAGCAGGTGGGGGATATCGTCGTAGGATTTGAGCTCAAGCACTTTGGGATCGATCAGGATCAGGCGGCATTCGGCCGGGGTAAAGGTGTAGAGCAGGCTGAGCAGGATGCAGTTTAGCCCCACCGATTTACCCGACCCCGTGGTGCCCGCGACAAGCAAGTGGGGCATGGCGGCGAGATCGGCCATGACCGGTTCGCCCGCAATGTCCTTGCCCAGAATGATCGGCAGATTGCCACGATGCTCGACAAAGTCGGCGCTCGCCGCGAGCTCCTTGAGCATCACCATCTGGCGGTTGGAGTTGGGCAGTTCGATGCCGATGACGGTCTTGCCCGGAATGGTCGATACGCGCGCGCTGATCGCGCTCATATTGCGGGCGATATCCTCTGCGAGGCCGACGACACGGCTGGCTTTGATACCGGGCGCGGGTTCCAACTCGTACATCGTGACCACTGGACCGGTGCGAACCGCGGTAATTTCGCCTTTGACGTTAAAATCGTCGAGCACGTTTTCGAGCAGGCGCGCGTTGCGTTCGAGCGCGAGCTTATCCAGCGCGGGCGCGGTCTCCTCGGGCGGCTCGGCCAGCAATTCCAGGCTCGGCAGATCGAAAGTGGCGAACATGTCCTTCTGATTGGCTTTCGCGGGACGTGCACGGCGCGGGGGCGCGCTGGGATCGCTGATCTCGGGCGCTCGGCGCGGCGCGGTGTCTTCGACTGGCGCGCGGGCCGTTTTGGGTTCGGCAAAATCGGTTGCGCGCTCGTCCAAATCCGCCTCGGGCGCTGGCAAGGCTTTGGCACTCGAACCGAAAACGGGCACGAACGACATGATGGAGCGCAGGCCCGCGATCAACCCGCGCCCGCGGCGCGGCGAGGTGGTGATGTCGCGATCCGGTTTCGCCTCGCCGACGAGGAAATCGGGCAAGGTGAGGAGCGCGCGCCAATCGATGGCGAAAATCTTGGTGAGCAAGACGACGGCGATCGCCATGCTGAGCGCCGCGACGCCAAGAGATATCCAGCCAGCCGCTTCACCCGCGAGGCGAGCGCTCAGAGCTTCAATCGCTCCCGCGCTCAAGAGACCGGTTAGGCCGCCAAGCTGCGCTGGCAGCACGCTGCCAGGCGATGGCAGAACAATGGCGAGCACCGTCGATAAAAGCGCCATGGCGATGAGCAGCAGCGCAAGCGGCCCCCACCAACGTGTGTGCTCATACGGGCCGCCCGCTTCGTCTTCGATCTCAATCCCGCGCCAAAGCCGGCGCGCGGAAACGTAGAGAAGCGGCACTAGCAAAAGCCCCGGCAGACCGAATATCATATAGACAAGATCCGAGACCCAAGCCCCGGCGCGGCCCATCCAATTGCCGATCACCTCGCCGCTGGCAGCGGTCGAGAGGCTGGGGTCTGTATGCGTGTAGCTTGCCAGCGCCAACGCGAGGAAAAACAGCGCCAGAAGCAGTGCGCCCGCGCCCGCCATCTGAGTGGTCCGGCGAATGGATCGTTGAAGCCCCGCGCGCCAATCGGCGGTGGACTTCTTGCTGGCGGCGCGGGTGGCCATGGCGTGCTCCTTGGTTGGAACACACCATGAATCTTCGGCGGACTCGGGTCAAGGTGTGTGCGATGAAACTCCGTTCAACTCAGCCCATCAATCGCCGCCCATTGCGGCCAGCCCAGGCGGCTTGCAGTCTTTGGGGTCATCCCTCCCAGTGCGATGACCGGGACGGGGGAAAGCCGCGCCAGAAGACGGAAGCGCGCCGGTCCAAGCGAGGTTGCACCCGGATGCGAGCGCGTCGGGAAAGCGGGGGAAAGCAGCACCGCGTCCGCGCCTTTGCGCGCGGCCTGCGCGATCTCGCGGGGATTGTGCGCGGTCGCAAGCTGAATGAGACCCGCGCGTCGGGGCCACAGGGCAAGCGGCGCGCCGTAGACCCCGTGCGCGCCCCACTCGGTGGCCGTTAGAGCGCTATCCGCCAGAATCACGAGGTGGCCGCGCGCCTCGGCCAAACGGCGCAGGGTTTGAAAACGCTCCCAGCGATCGGGATCGGGTAAGTGATAGTGGCGGTAGATAAAACCGCTTTCGCGCGGAAGCGCGCGCAGCGCGTCTTCTAAATGCGCGTCGTTGCGCTCATCGGAGAGGAGCCAGAGTTGCGGCAATGTCTGGTCATGCGCCATGGCATCGCTATAGCGCGGCCCTATGGAAAGCCCAGCCACCCGTCCTGAAGACCGTCCTGAAGATCGCCTTGCTGCGGTCGAAGAGAACATCGCCAAGATGCTCAAGCCTGCGCGCCGCGAGCGCGACGAGATCACGCTGATCGCGGTCAGCAAAACGCATCCCGCAGAGAAAATCACACCCTTGCTTGAGATCGGTCATCGCGTGTTTGGCGAGAACCGCGTGCAGGAGGCGCAAGGCAAATGGCCCGCTCTGCGCGAGCAGTATCCCGATATGGAGCTGCACGGAATTGGCCAGCTGCAATCAAACAAGGCGGAAGACGCTGTTGAGCTGTTTGATTACATCCACGCGCTCGATCGGCCCAGTCTGCTGAAGGCGCTGGCGAAAGCGATGGACAAGACGGGGCGGCTGGTTCCCTGCTTCATCCAAGTGAATATTGGTGACGAAGAGCAAAAGGGCGGGTGCCCGATTGGCGATCTGCCCGCCTTTCTAGCAAAGGTGCGCGAAACCCCCGTACCGGTCGCTGGCCTTATGTGCTTGCCGCCCGCGGGGATCGAGCCCGCGCCGTTCTTCGCTCTGCTGGCCAAGCTGGCCCAAGATAACGGTCTCGAAGGCCTGTCCATGGGCATGAGCGGTGATTATGCAACCGCCGTGCAATTGGGGGCCACGCATATTCGTGTTGGCACCGCCCTGTTCGGCGCGCGTGGCTAGGCATGAGCGGCGCGGACACTCTGACCCGCCTGGACGCGTTTTTTAATGAATGGCACGAGGCGTTGGAGGCGCGCGCCTTGGTGCGCTTTGAAATCGGCCATGTCCCGCAAGACGCTTTGACCCCTGCGGCTAAGGCGGACGCGTTTTCAGCGCAATTTGGCTTTCAGCCGATCGGCTTCAATTGGGAGTTGCTCGACCCGTCCGATGACCTCACCGCGCCGCGTTCGGCGCGCGGGACCATGGTCGAAGCGCTCACCAGTGATATGCTCAAGCCCAAACAGCGCTGGCTGGGCGTTGAGGGGGCACTCAATTGCGCCAACGGATTTCTTGGTGCGTTTGACTCAACCGCCCTGAGCGTGGTGAGCAACCACCTTAACGGGCTATGGTATCCTATATCGGGCGCGAGCGATGAATGGAGCTTTGCCGCGATGGATGACGATTGCATCGCGCTGCTTGTGTTGGCTGCGCGCGGTTAGTTGCAGCAAGAAGAAGGGGCGCCCTGTTGCCAGAGTGCCCCTCTTTTTCGATCCTGGAAACGGGTGGCTTGGTGGCCTCCGTCCGGTTCAAGATCAGAATTCAAACACAGCTTCGATACCAACGTTGCGTCCGCGGTTGAGCGGCGAGAACGTTCCGGCCGTTGGCGCATCGGCGAAGGGCTGACGCACGCCGGTCGAACGCGGACCGCCGAACGGCACCTGCGTGTCGCCGCCCGCTTGAACCTCGTCGAACAGGTTGCGACCGTAAACACTAAGCGAAAGGCCGTCGAGCGGCGTCACCCAAGTGATGTTCGCTTCCAGGTTCGAGATATCCTGGATGAAGCCCAGATTGTCATCGGTGTAGGCGAATTCGTCGCGGTACTGATAGTTCACGCGCGTCAGGATTTCGCTGTCGCCCAAGAACAGTTCATGGATGAGGCCCACGCCCCAGGTCACAGCGGGCACACGCGGGATGCGAAGGTTGAAGTCTTCGTCCGTGATGATGCCGTTGCCGTCGCCCGAAATGTCAAACAGGATTTCGTCATACTCGTCGTCGATTAGGCCGAGGTTGGCGGTGACGATAAGCGAATCCGTTAGGCGAACGCGGCTTTCCGCTTCAAAACCCATGATCGTGGCGTCAGCGGTGTTGACGATGTTCTGAACAACGCCCGCGCCCGGATCAGCCAAGTTCACTTCGCGCTGCATATCCTGAATCTTGGTCACGTAACCGGCGACGTTGATCGTAAACACGCCATCGGCGGTCTGGAATTTGCCGCCGATTTCGAAGTTGTCGACCTGCTCTTCACCGAAGAACAAATTGCCAGTTTCCTGCACCGCAAATTCAAACACCGGAATGTTCGTGATGCGGAAGTTGTAGCCGCCTGAACGGAAGCCGCGGGTCCAGTGTCCGTAGACTTGGCTGTCTGCGAATTCGTACTGCAGGCCCAGCTTCGGTGACACGTTGCGGAAGCGAACGCGGTCGGAGAAGCCGTTTTCCTCGGTCGGGATTAGCGAGTTGACGCCGGTGGTCGGGCAGGTGCCGTCGATCACCGAACATTCCACGCGCGGACGGATATAAGTGATGTCCGCGTCCTTCGTCTCCTGGCTCCAACGGATACCAGCGATGACTGAAAGTGCATCAGTCAGGTAATACTGGCCGTTGGCGAACAGACCGAAGACTTCGTGATCCTGACGGCCGCCACCAAAGAAGCGCAGCGGGGTCGAAGGCGGAATGTCGCGACGCTCGGTGTAAGCGAGGTTCTGATCGAAGAAGAAACCGCCCACGGTGATGTCGAAGTTGTCGGTCGAAATCGCGTAGCGGATCTCGTTCGAGATCTGGTCCTGCTCGGTGTCCGTGCTGGAGTGAAACAGGAACAGCGTTGTCGCGTCGATGTCCGCATCGGTGGCGGCGGTGTAGTCGCGATAACCAAAGATGTTGGTCAGCGTACCGGGGCCGATATCCCACTCGGCGGTGAGCGAGGTGGTGAGAATTTCGGTCTCGTAGAAACCGGCGTTGTCGATTGCGAAGTCAAAAGTGTCGCGTTCAAAAATACCGCGGTTCTGGGCCGCTGGACCGTCGCCGTTGCTGTCAAAATAGTCGACCTTACCGGTCAGCGTCAGGTCGCCCAGACGCGCTTCGAGAGCGCCGCGCAGGATGTAGGTTTCCGCCGCGCCAAAGTTCGACCCATCAAACTGGTTTTCGAAATAGCCGCGATCGTTGTTGTAGTATCCCGCGACCTTGAAGAGGAGCTTGTCTTCGATGATCGGACCGGTGAGAACGGCGCTGGTGGTGTAGTTTTCGCCGCCACGGCCACCGTCAATCGGGCCGTCAACCGCCGCGCGGACCTTGCCCTGGAAATCTTCAGTCGGGCTGGACGTGTTGAGCAGCACCGCACCGCCGGTCACGTTGCGACCAAAGAGAACACCTTGCGGGCCACGCAGAATCTCGACGCTTTCGACATCGAAGATATCGAACACAACGCCGCCGTTAATGCCGAGATAAACGCCATCGACGAACACACCGACGGTCGGGTCGATCGAGGGGATAGACGAGTTGATGCCGAGGCCACGGATCGAGAAGTTCGCAGTACCGCGGCTGGTGCCGATCTGGTCAAGACTAACGTTAGGAGCCTGGAAGCTTAGGCCCTGAATGTCGCGAACCTTGAAAGCTTCAAGCGTGTCTTCGTTGAACGCGGTGACCGCCAGAGCCACGTCTTGCACGTTTTCAACGTTCTGGGTTTTCGTGCCGGTGACAACGATGTTACCGATGTTGTCGAGCGAGCTTTCGCGCTCCGGGTTTTGATCTTCGGTTGCGACTTCATTGGTCGCTGTGTCCTGCGCAAGGGCGACACCGGGGGTAGCGATCGCGGCAATGGCGCACGTGGACGAAAGCAGCGCAAAGGCGCGCCGCACGGGGGTACGGGTAATCATGTTTTTCCTCTCCTGACGTAGGGTCCACGCGCCTTAACGTTAGGTTTCGCAAATGCAACCCAAATGTCACGCAACGTTAACAGTCGTTTTACCCGTATCAGGTGGTCGCTTTCTCGAGCTGCCGTTGCCGTTTGTCGCTGGCGGCGGCGAGCAAGGCGCGACGAATGTCATCCAGACGTTCTTCGCTAAGGATTTTGCTGCCTGTCAGGTCCGTCACGTAGAAAGTGTCAGCCGCGCTTTCGCCATAAGCCGTAACGTGCGCCGA
>JBCCKJ010000141.1:0-6551 GCA_039027455.1 Pseudomonadota bacterium
CGCCGCAAGCGGTGCCGCAAGGCCGATGGCGCGATGGCGATAAGATGCTCGCGTCGCACCGCTTTCGCGCCCTTGAGCGCGGCCAGCGCCCGCGCCGCTCGCATCAGGGTCAGTTCCCCGCGCAAACCGTCCGCGCCCACGGCAAGGCACAGATGCGCGGCGTCGGTCAGCACGTCTTCGCCCGGCTCCAGCTTCGCCAGCTTGTTCTTCCCGCGCGCGACCTGTTTGAGGATTTTGTCGTCTTGCGCGGCCCATTCGGCTTCAAACGCTTGCGGGTCGCGCTCTTGTGAGGCGACGAGCCGCATGATCTCAATCCGCGTTTCGATATCGGTCGGCGTTTTCACCTCGACTGAAAGCCCGAAGCGATCGAGCAATTGCGGGCGCAATTCGCCTTCTTCGGGGTTGCCGCTGCCGATCAGGACAAAGCGCGCGGGGTGCCGCACCGATAGCCCTTCGCGCTCGACCACGTTTTCGCCCGAGGCGGCGACATCCAGCAGCAGATCGACCAGATGATCTTCCAAAAGGTTGATCTCATCGATGTAGAGAAAGCCGCGATGCGCCTTGGCCAGAAGGCCGGGCTCAAACGCTTTCTCGCCGGCGCGCAGCGCGCGTTCGAGATCGAGGCTGCCAATCACGCGGTCTTCGGTTGCGCCCAGCGGCATATCGACAAACGGCACCGCGCGCTTGCGCAAGGGGCCGGTGCCGCACACGTCGGGGTAGCGATCTTTGTCTTCCTTGGAGCACCCATAGGGGCAGTCCTGAATCGCGGTTATGGGGGGCAAAAGGCGGGCCAGAGCGCGCGCGGCGGTCGATTTGCCGGTGCCGCGATCGCCGAAGACCATCACGCCGCCCACGCTGGGGTCTACCGCGGCTATCAACAGCGCCTGCTTCATCTCGTCCTGACCGACGATGGCGGAGAATGGAAAACGAGCCATGGTCTCGCTCTCATGGACGCATCTACGCTTGCGGACAAGCGTAAGTGACAGTTCAGCCTGACACTTTTCCGCTTTCGCTTGATTGGCGATTGGCGGCACCACGGGTGAGCAGGATCACCGGGATCAGCCCGACAGCGAGCAGGATAAGCGCTGGAATAGACGCTTCGACCAAGCGCTCGTCGCTGGCGAGGCGATAGGTTCGTGTGGCCAACGTTTCGAGGTTGAAGGGGCGCAAGATCAGCGTGGCGGGCAGTTCGCGCAGCGTGTCGATCAGGACCAAAGCGAGCGCGGCCAGCAGGCTGGGCCTCAACAAGGGGATGTAGATCTGAGTCAGCACGCGCGCTGGTCGGGCGCCGAGCGAGCGGGCGGCCGCATCAAACGAAGGGGGAATGCGCGCCATCCCGCCCTCGAGCGCGTTGTACGCGACGGTGAGAAAGCGCACGCACAAGGCGTAAATCAGGATCAGGCTTGTCCCGCTGAGTATCAGCCCGCCCGCGTAACCCAAATTGTCGGAAGCAAAGCGGGTCAGACTCTGATCAAAAGCGCCGAGCGGTGCGAGCAGACCCACCGCGAGCAGCGCGCCGGGCAGAGCGTATCCCAGGGTCGCCAAGCGCGTCAGGCCGGGAAAAAAGGAGCCCGAGCTGCGCGACTTGGCAAAGGCGAGCGTCAGCGCCAAAGCGGTGGTCGCAATCGCCACAATCGCGCCGAGCCAAAGGCTGGCGGTCAGATACTCGCTGAGGGAAGCAGACGCGCGAAGGGCGGCATCTTCCATTGCAAGGCCGGCGAGGTGTGCAGCGGGGATGAGGAAACCGAGCAAAACTGGCGCGGCGCACACGAGGAATGCGCCCAGCTTTCCGAGGGCGGACAGTTCGACGAGAGGCTGTCGGTCTTTGCCTTCGATCAGGCCATCGCGGCTGGTCGTGCGCCCGCCACGCGTGGTTGCCTCAATCGCAACCAAGATCGCGACGAAACCAAGCATCAGCGCGGCGAGGCCCAAGGCGGCCTCTTTGTCGCCCATCGCCAGCCAGCTGCGGAAAATGCCGGTCGAAAAGGTCGGGATCGCGAAGTATTCGGCCACCCCGAAATCGGCGAGCACCTCCATGCACACCAGCGCAAGACCGCCCGCAATCGCGGGGCGCGCGGCGGGAAGGGCGACGCGCCAGAACGCGCGCGGGGGAGTGGCACCCAGACTGCGCGCGGCGCGAAACTGCGCGACGCTCTGGGTCGCGAAGGCCGCGCGGGCGAGCAGATAGATATACGGATAGAGCACGAGGGCCAGAATGATCGCGCTCCCAATCAGCGAACGGATCGGAGGGAACGTGTAGTCTTCGACGCCCCATCCGGTGACCGCGCGCAGAGTGCTTTGTACTGGCCCCGAGAAATCGAGCAAATCCGCGTACACATAGGCCGCGATGTAGGACGGGACCGCGAGCGGCAGCACCAAGGCCCAGCCCAAGGTCCGCCGTGCCGGAAAATCACACGCGCTGACAAACCACGCGCTCGAAACGCCCATCGCGGTGGCGAGCGCCCCGGTCAGCGCCATCAGCGCTGCGGTGTTGCCGATATACCGGCCAAGGACACCGCCCGAAAGCTGGGCAAGGCCAGCCAGGCCGCCGCTGGGCGCGCTAATCGCGACGGCCACCAGCGGAACCGAAGCGAGCGCGGCAATGGCCAGCGCGGCCAAGGTCCAGCCCGCGCCGACAGGTAGAGTCGGTGCTCGCGGCACGCGCGCGGCGCTTGCCTCGCCCGCGTCAAATTGCCTAAGGCGGCTCACCACGCGGCGAACCTTGCCGCGTTAAGAGACCCGTTCGGACCAGCCATTTGAGCCTCGAATTCAGCCATATTGCCCATTCTTATAGCGCGCGCGGGGCCGATAAGAGCTCTGGCCGCGCTTTGGAGGATGTGAGCTTCACCGCGCCGGGCGGAGAGATCACCTGTCTGCTTGGCGCGTCGGGCTGCGGCAAGTCAACCTTGCTCAATCTGGCGGCGGGCCTTCTGCCGCTTCAGCAAGGACGCATTGCGCTGAATGGCGAGAGCTTGGCCGAGCCGGGAGCCTGCCCACCGCCCGAAGCGCGGCCGGTAGGGCTAGTGTTTCAGGACGCCGCTTTGTTCCCGCATATGACCATCGCCAAGAATATCGGCTTTGGCCTGCCCAAGGAACGCCACGAGGAGATTGAAAGCTGGCTTGCGCGCGTCGGGCTCAGCGGGCTGGGCCATCGCTATCCGCACGAGCTTTCGGGCGGGCAGCAACAGCGCGCCGCTTTGGCGCGGGCGATGGCGCCGGGGCCGCAAGTGCTGCTGATGGACGAACCGTTTGCCAGCGTCGACATCGTCCTGCGCCGCGCGCTGCGCCGCGAATGCCGGATGCTTTTGCGAGAGCAGGGCACGACGACGATTATCGTCACGCACGATCCCGAAGAGGCGCTGGATATCGGCGATCGGATTGCGGTGATGGAAGCGGGGAAGATCGTGCAGTTTGGCACGCCAGAGGATTTGCACGAACGCCCCGCCACCGCTTCGGTCGGCGCGATCTTTGGTGGCGCGCAGATTCTGCCGGCGACACGAAAGGGCGACACGCTGGCTACCCCGCTGGGCGTCTGGCCGCTGTCCTGTGTGGCGGGCAACGCGCCGCAGAGTGAAGGTCTTGATTTGCTTGTCCACGCGGAAACGTTGGACTGCGAGCCCGATGAGGACGGCCTGATCGTGCGCGATGTCCATCCGCTGGGTGTCGCAAGCCGCGTTTTGCTGCGCACGGCCGAGGGTGACGAGGTGACGGTTCAGACCACGGCGGCTGTCGAAGAAGGCGGCCGGTACCGCGTTGTCCCGCGCGAGGCGAGCGTTCGCGCGTTTGCACGCAGTTAGCGCTTGCAATCGCCGTCTCATTATTGCAAGTCGTTCGCAATAATGAGACGGAAGGGAATTTCATGAAGCGTCTGATTCTTGCGGCCAGCGCGGCTCTCTCTGCTGTGACGGCCTGCGCGCCGAGCGAAGAGGAAAGCCTCGATGATGTGGAGATCACAGGGGCGGTGAACCTCTATTCCTCGCGCCACTACGACACCGATCTGGCGCTCTATGACGACTTCACCCGCGCAACGGGAATCAAGGTCAACCGCATCGAAGCGGGCGCGGACGCGCTGATCGAACGTATTGTGAGCGAGGGCGAGTATTCACCCGCCGACTTACTGATTACGGTGGACGCGGGACGTCTCTGGCGCGCGGAAGAAGCGGGCGTTTTGTCGGCGGTCGATTCGAACATCCTCGATGAACGCGTGCCCGAAAACCTGCGCCACCCCGATGGATTGTGGTTCGGCATTTCGACCCGCGCTCGGGTGATCATCTACAACAAAGAGAAGGGCACGCCCGAAGGGTTGACCTCCTACGCCGACCTCGCCGACCCCGCTTATAAGGGCGAGATTTGCATGCGGTCCTCGTCCAACATCTACAACATCTCGCTCCTCTCCAGCGTCATCGCGCATGCGGGCGAAGAAGCCGCGCAAGACTGGGCCAACGGCGTCGTCGCCAACTTCAAGCGTCCGCCCCAAGGCAATGACACGTCGAACATCGAAGCGGTCGCCAACGGCGAATGCGGCCTCAGCATCGTGAACACCTATTATCTGGCGCGCTACGCGGGCGAGGATGGCCTGCTCAACAAGATCGGCGTGATCTTCCCCAATCAAGGCGGCACCGGCACGCACGTGAATGTGAGCGGCGCGGGCGTTACCAAAAACGCGCCGAACCGCGAAAACGCGATACGCTTCCTCGAATATCTCACGGAGACCCAAGCGCAGGAATACTTCGCCAACGGGAACAACGAATACCCCGTGGTTGAAGGCGTTGCGCCGACATCGGTGATCGCCGAGCTGGGCGACTTTACGGCCGACACGCTCAACACTGCGACGATTGGCCAAGGCCAGACCAAGGCGGTGGAGACTTTCGACACAGCCGGGTGGAACTGAGCAAAACGGGTGCCAAAAGGCCAAGAGCCGCTTTCACCCCCAAAAGACGAAACCACCTTGAAGCGGGCGCGCGAAACGTCCATTTGCGCGCCCAATCCACGAAAACACGATTAGACCAAGGCTGATGCCATTATGAACATGCCGATCACAGACCGCGACCAGTTCCAAGAAAGCGGAGCGCTTTCCGTGGAAACGGTCACCAGCGTTCACCAGTGGAACGAGGAGTTGTTCAGCCTCAAGATGACGCGCCCGGCCGCGTTCCGTTTCCGCTCGGGCGAATTCATTATGATCGGCCTGCCGCAGGAAAACGGCAAGCCGCTGCTGCGCGCCTATTCGGTCGCGAGCCCCAGCTATGATGAAGAGCTCGAATTCCTCTCGATCATCGTGCAGGAAGGCCCACTCACCTCGCGGCTTCAGCACATCAAGGTCGGCGATCCGATCTATCTTGGCAAGAAGCCGACGGGCACTCTCGTCACCGACGCGCTGCTTCCGGGCAAACGCCTTTTCATGCTTTCGACCGGCACAGGGCTGGCTCCGTTTATGAGCCTTGCGCGCGATCCCGAAGTCTACGAAATGTTCGAAGAGATCATTGTTGTGCATTCGGTGCGCCGCGTGGCCGATCTTGCGTATCGTGAGCTGCTGGAAAGCAAGTTGGAAGGCGATCCGCTCCTTGAAGACGATCAGCGCGAACGCTTTATCTACGTGCCCACCGTGACGCGCGAAAGCTTCCGCACGCAAGGCCGCATCCAGACGCTGATCGAAGATGGCCGCCTGTTCGAACAATCCAAAGGCCCGCAGCGCTTCGACCCCGAAAACGATCGCGTGATGCTGTGCGGTTCGATGGCGATGATCAAAGACCACGCCGCTGATCTGGAAAAGCGCGGCCTTGAAGAAGGCGCCAACAACAAGCCCGGCCAATTCGTGATCGAACGCGCGTTTGTGGGGTGATAGCCGCACGAAACCCTTGATTAAGAGTTGATGTGCCAGCTTTGCCCGATGAGCTGGGAAGACCCTTTTGACAGCCGCTACGCTGTTCGATCGCAGCACCAACTTGGTCTCGGCGCACGCGCCCGCGGCGGGTGGTTAGTGCCTTACATACAGCGCCGTATTTCTGTTCTTCGTGCAGTCCGAAGGAAGATTCTACTTTCGCCGGAACACACGCCTCGGGATTGGCATAGGTACTTGGGATCCATTCCGAAACGGAACCTTGAGTGTTGGATTGAGCGTCGGACCGCTCAGCGCATCAGGCAAGCAGTCCGGAGAGGTGAATCACAACAAAAGATGGAACGTCGCGACTTGTTCGACGCTCAAAGAGGACACGGCGCTTCTCGCGGAATAAAACGGCACCGGCTAAGACCAAAGAAAATGCGCAAGCACCGTTAGCGAACCTACCTGCACGAATACAAAGCTACTTAAGCTTCATTGCGCTGGTTGCTCCAGCGTAGTATTGGATTAACCGCCAAGGCCGTTTCTGAAAGAGGCCAAGGATGGAGGAGGAGGCTGCGTTGCTGTTCGGGCGGCGCGGTTCTCTGTGCGGGCCGGACACCCGCCACAGTCGCATCCTTCCGTCCCTGGAGATACGGCGTGGAATCCCTTGCCTTTCCTCTCACCTCAGCCGACCGGCTGACCCTTCGTCATTTCCGCAAAAGCCTGCCCAAAG
>JBCCKJ010000142.1:0-6487 GCA_039027455.1 Pseudomonadota bacterium
GCCGTTGAAGACTTGGAAGACATAGTCGTGGGCCAATCGTTGACCCCTGAGCGGATCGAGGTTCAGTCGGCTGACCCCGATGGGCAGGGCTTCTTCGAACTGAGCGAAACAATTGATGCGTTTGAAACCCTGGGCCGTCGAACCTCGGAGCTTAGGGCGAAGTGGTGGCACCGATTGGCTGGCCCGCTATCGGCGTTGCTGATGCCGCTTCTTGGTTCGATTGCGGCCTTCGGGCTCGCGCGATCAGGGCAGCTTTTTGTACGCGTTGTAATCGGCATGGGCTTGGGCTTCGCCTACTTCGTGGTGGACAACGCCGCCCTCGCTATGGGCTCGTTCGGTGGCTACCCACCGTTCCTCGCCGCGTGGGCGCCCTTCCTGCTTTTTCTGTTGGTCGGGGAAACCGTCCTGATACGGACCGAGGAATGAGCGACTGGACATTGCGCTTGGCGCGCCCGGAAGACGCCGATTACATGCCTCGGATTGAAAAAGCAGCCTCGGCGCTGTTCGCAAACGACCCTGCGTTCGCCACCGTGGATATGACTGAGACCCGTTCGCCCGAAGAGATGCGTCGGCTCATTCGCAAAGGGCATAGTTTGATCACTTATGTCGAGGAGGAACCGGCTGGATTTCTCGTTTCCGAACCCTTTCGACGTGAGCTTCACATTTGGGAAATGGACGTCGACCCGGGCTATCAGAAACGCGGCATCGGAGCTGGATTGGTGCGCGCCTGTTTAATCGACGCGCGCAACACGGGCTTCCGCGCTGTGACACTCACAACGTTCCGGGACCTGCCGTGGAACGGGCCGTTCTACGCTCGACTGGGGTTTGAAGAAGTGACCGCGCTCGATGCGCATCCACGTCTGGCGGGAGAACTGGCCGTCGAGGCTGATAACGGCTTTCCGGCCGAACGCCGCTGCGCGATGATACAATTCTTGGACTAAATAGCCTTCGCCAACGCTTCAGCCGCGCGGAAGCATCGTGCTCTTAGCAATCCGCGCAACCAGGTTCAGCATGCCCGGATGGTTGGCGCTCTCGTAGGTCGAGCCGGACCCAAGCTCCCGGTTGAGCCGACGATGGGCCTCGGGAAGATTGTGATACGGCATGGACGGCATCAAGTGGTGCAAAGCGTGGTAACGCAGCCCCACAGGTGCCCAAATCTCCGCAGCCGCGCCGGGAGGAGGGACGTTGACGCTGTCCAAAAACTGCGCCGTCACCGTCATCGGTTCGCCTTCATTCTCCCAAAGATGCGCAACCAAGGTCCGCAATTGGTTAAGCAAGGCCGTAAGCGAGAGGATCCCAAGAGCGATCAATAAAGGCCGCCAGCCAAGGAATTGCGTGCTTACCAAAAGAGTTATTGCCCAGACGCAGACCCCGGCCTCCTGCCACACAACGCGTTTCGCAAGATCACCCGTCGGTGGCTTGCGCCGAAAATCGGGATTTATGGAGAGCGAAGAAAAACGGCTCCACGTCAATTGGCGAATGGCCGGGAAAATCGCTCCAAGCGGAACCAAAACGGCTGCACGGGCAATCAACGCTATGGGAGCAAGCAGCGCCACAATCACGAATAATGGCAAGCTCCAGGGTTTCATCAGAGCCAGAGGCAGATACTCTGGATCCTCAACCGTTCCGTACTGCGTGCGCTTGTGATGGATGGTGTGGACGCCTTCATACATGAAACTCGGCGTAAGCAAGGGAATACCCACCAGCACATTCCAAGCGGTCCGAAAGCCAGGAAGAGCGTCGCGATGAATATGCGTCAGCTCATGGATGAACATAAGCGCGCGATAGAGCGCGAGCGTTCCCACGAGACCAGCGATCAGCGCGATCGCGAGACTGCTTGTAAGAATGGCGGTGGCAATGGCCGCGTAACCGACCGCAGCCGAAAGCAGCATGTCGGGCCAATAAATGCCCGCTCGCGCGGTGCCGAGATCGTTGGTGATCGTCCGCACGGCGCGAAGCATCGCCTTGTCATCGGTCGTCTGGAAGTCGGCTCGCGACGCGCGCGAGACGGCGTCGCTCGCCGATATGGAGGAGGATTGCATATTCATAAAATCAAACTCAGCCGCCGCCTTTATCCTAGAATAGGTCGCATTGCCAATTGCACTTTGCTGCACTCAGTCATCGGGAAAATCGCTGTCCCAGCTTGCGCCCGCTATCTTTGCGATCCAAGAGACGCTTTGATGTAAAACAATACGGGGCGCGCTGCGTGACAGCTTCACACTGGGGTGCACAGATCGTTATTCGACCGGTCAATGACAAGAAGAGCCGCCGTGCGTTTGTGGATCTGGGACGTTCGTTCGCAGCGAGGGTGCCGCATTCCGTTCCACAGCTTCGATCAGAGCAACTTGAACTCATCGATCCGGACAAAAATCCCTTTTTTGGCCATGCGCGCGCGCAGCTTTTCCTGGCGTACCGTTACAGCGAACCGGTCGGGCGTATCTCCGCGCAGATCGATGAGCTCGCGCTCAACACACCGGCTTCGCAAGGATTTGGACCGGGCACTGGCTTTTTCGGCTACTTTGATGCCGAGGACGACGATGTAGCTCGCGCTTTGTTGACGGAAGCGGAACGGTGGCTTCGTGATGAGGGCATGGACCGCGTTCTTGGCCCAATCTCCATGTCGATCTGGGAGGAACCCGGGCTGTTGATCAAGGGGCAAGATCACGCGCCGATGATCATGATGGGTCATCATCCAGACCATTACGCAGGTTGGATCGAACAGGCGGATTATAAACGCGCCAAGACGCTTTACACGTATGACCTCGATGTAAGTCACGAATTCCCGCCACTCGTGCAACGGATTGTGAAGTCTGGTGAACGCAACAAGCGCATCACGGTCCGCCGCGTGGTGAAAGAGCGCTGGGATGAAGAAGTTGAGATAGTCCTCTCCATCCTGAACGACGCGTGGTCAGACAATTGGGGTTTTGTTCCGTTTAGCCCCGCGGAGGTCGTTTACGCGGGCAAGAAGCTGAAGCCGCTGATCCACGAAGAATTGAATATGATTGCAGAGGTCGACGGGCGCCCCGTCGCGTTCATGCTTACCTTTCCGGACCTGAATCATCCGCTTGCCAAGATAAAGGGAAAGCTCTTCCCGTTCGGCTGGATCACAATGCTGCGCTGGATGAGAAAACCGGTCGGCTCGGGAATGCGCGTGCCGCTGATGGGTGTGCTTAAGGAAATGCACAACACCCGTCTCGCTAGCCAGTTGGCCTTCATGATGATCAGCACGATCCGGCGCGAAGCTTCGTCCAAATATGGCTCGAAGCGCGGGGAGATCGGGTGGATCCTTGAAGACAACCAGGGCATGGTCGCCATTGCGGATACAATCGACAGCCAGATCAACCGCGAATACGCGATCTATGAAAAGCACCTCAGGTAAGACGGGTTTTGTGACCGGCGGCCCGCCCGCCATAAAAAAGGCCTCCACTCGGGAAGAGTGGAGGCCTTTCGGGATCGTATCACCAGCCGCTTGGACGGGAGGGGGGTCTCGGCGGTGACAGTAACAAAATGTCTGGCTTGCAGACCGGTTCCCATCGCCGAAAACTTTTTTTGCACGAACGAGAAATCGCACAGATCGGCGCGCTGGAAACACAGGCTTTGCCGCTCAACAACGACGCGCCTTTCGGCTTGTCCCTCGTCCTCGATTGGCCAAGGGGCGACGGACGCGTTTCTAGCGGCTATGGCCGCCAAGCCACGATTCGAACGCTAATCCGAACGAGAGAGTAAAAATGGCCCTGGGGCAACAAGTCGCTGTCAATCTTCCCTTTTTACGCCGCTATGCCCGCGCGCTCAGTGGTTCCCAGACGACTGGAGACGCTTTCGTTCGCGCCACGCTGGAAGCGGTGTTGGAAGATGAAGAGCTCAAGCAATCTTTAGAGGGCGGCCGTATTCCCCTTTACTGCGCGTTCCACAAGGTGTGGGAAAGCGCCTTTCTCGACGCGGCGCCAGGCGGCTCAGGTGAAGCGGCAACGGGAGTTCATGAAGCGGGAGCGCAGGCAAAGCTCGGAGCGATCACCCCTCTGAACCGGCAAGCGCTTTTGTTGACAACGCTGGAAGACTTTTCGCCAGCGCAAGCCGGTCAAATCATGGACGTGTCGACCGAGGAAGTCGAAGCCCTTGTGGCCGAGGCTGTGTCCGAGATTGATCGCGAACAGGCGACTTCGGTTCTGATCATCGAGGATGAACCGCTCATCTCGATGCAACTGGAGGATCTTGTGACCGGGCTTGGCCATGAGGTCTGCGGAACAGCGGCGACACGCACGCAAGCGGTCGAATCCGTTGAAAAGGCCCGGCCCGGTCTGGTGCTGGCGGACATCCAACTCGCGGATGGATCTTCTGGCCTCGACGCAGTCGACGACATTTTAGCGATCGGCAGTGTGCCGGTTATTTTCATCACCGCCTATCCCGAACGCCTTTTGACAGGCGATCGACCGGAACCAACATATCTGATCACCAAGCCTTTCCAGGAACAAACGGTCCGCGCCGCAATCAGCCAAGCTCTGTTTTTTGGGTCAAGCCGACCGCTCTAAGGCGGCTTATTGCCTAATCTGGAATTTCTGGCGCTGGCGCACCGGCACACGAATGACGCACCGAACGCCTTCGCGTGCAAATTCAAGTTTGATCGGCTGTCGCAGTTCATGAGCGACGATCTTCTCGATCAAGTCGGTGCCAAAACCGCGCTCCCGCTCGGCTTCAACATCAGGCCCCTCAAGCTCGCGCCACTCAACCTCGGCCATGCTGTCGTTGTTTAGAGACCAATAGATGGACACGCGGCCCTCGGGTACGCTCAAGGCTCCAAATTTTGCGGCGTTGGTCGCCAATTCGTGGATCGCTAAGCCAAACGACAGCGCGTCGTTGGGCGCGAGTTCGACAGGTGGGCCATCAATGTTGACGATGTTCTCCCCGCCGGCTCGGAAATGCTGCAATTCAGCCTCAACCACTGACCTTAAGGGAGTGGTGCCCCAATCCGTCCCTGTCAAAAGATCATGAGTGGCCGAAAGCGCTCTAATCCGGCCTTCGAGGCTGTCGGCGAATTGATCGAGACTGTCTGATCGCCGCCGGGTTAAGGAGAGAATGGAAAGCACGTTAGCGAGCGTGTTCTTGACCCTGTGATTGAGCTCTTGCGTCAACGAGTTACGAATGGAGTGTTGTTCTTCAAAGAAGGCCAGACGCATTTGGTCTTCAAACGCCTGCTGGGTCAAAAGGCGGGCAAGCAGCATCAAAAGGCTGCCCAGCGTGAGGCCAAACACCAGAGTGATCATTGAAATTGGATCAAGAGTGCCCCCTTGCGGCACTTCTACCACAAGGAGGAAATCCCTGTTGGCCATTGCAACGGGTTGCTCAATCCGAGTGCCGGCTTCGTCAACAAGCGACCGAGCCACAAGCAAATGCTCGGTCTGCGCTTCTCCATCGTAAAGACGAACTCCAAAGTCGCCAGGCGATGCTTGCGCCAAAGCTTCGTCGAGAAAGCGGCTCGCGTTGAATGGGCTGTAGACAAAGCCCGCCAGTGCCCGATCAACCGGCCCACCACCTTCGATCGTTCGGAAAACCGGCATAAACAAGACGAACCGTGGCGCCGAGTCCGGAGCCTCTGGCGAGGCCGCAACGCGGGCCGAAGCGGTCGGTTGAACCATGCGAAGCGCTTCATCCATCGCCGCCTTGCGCACCGGGTCTGAATACATATCAAACGCAAGCGCGCGGCGACTCTGCTTTGTTTCAGGAAAGAAATAGGTCACAGGCGCGATCACATTCGACGAGGCGCTTACGGGTGGCTGTATGGGAGGGAACGGCGCTTGCTCACGGAGCTGACGATCAAGAAACTCCGGCAATTGCGACGCTTCCAACACGGTGATCCAGCCGATTCCCTCTGCCCCTCGATAGTCGAGGTCTAGTCGGAGCTCCGTGACGAACTGCTCGAACGTATCGGGATCGATATTCTGTGTGGTGGAGAACAGCGCCGCTCCGGCACGAAGATAGGAGGCAAAGCTGTTAGCGCGGCGTTCCAAGGCCGAAGCAATGGATTGGGCCGCCTCGCGGACTTGCGCTTCTTCGCGCGCACGCGCGTTGCTTTCGACGGCAAAAACACTAAGCGCCGTTATCGCGGCAATAGCGAAGAAGATCGCCAAGGGAACGGCTCGAGGATAGCTAACCAGCCAACGGCGAACGCGGCTAACTGAAGAGACAATCTCGACGTCCCCGCTGGCCACTTTATCTGGTTTTGTGTTCTCGAACATGCGTTTTGACTGGGCTTAAACTCGTGTGCACGGAACCAAAGACCCTAGCCATCGTTCCCAAAGTGCCTAGGCAAAGACCGCGCAATTGGACAGTTTGCGCACGAAACGCCAATAAGGCGACGCTTGCGTCATCGTGGCGCGGCATGGGATCAGAGGTCAACAGAGCACGTCATGTCATCCGGATCTTCCAACGGCGATCATTCGCCCGACCAAGCGGAGAACGCTTCCGGATCCCCGCGGCCAGATTGGGCCGA
>JBCCKJ010000143.1:0-6444 GCA_039027455.1 Pseudomonadota bacterium
GATGCCGCGCACGGTTACGCGGACCGAAGGCCCAGCGCCTGGAGCGCATTGGCGCATGTCGTTCTCAATGATCTGGCGATAGATCGGATCGTCCTGCGCAAACGCCATCGGAGCGAGAGCAAAAGTCAGCGCGCACGCGGCTAAAGCCGCTGAAAAGGGTTTCATCTTTGAGAACGTCTTTCGATTGCTGAGCCGCGCTGTGGAGAGCGATCTACTAGTTAGCAAGAATTGCGCGGCGAGTGTGCCAGTAACTTGGCCATTATGCTGTGAATTGGGCCTGAATTCACAGTTCATCGCTCCAAACCGCATCCAGACCCCGGTGGAAAAGCCCTGCCGCGCGCTTGTGGCGGGATTCGCCGCCACTTAACTGCGGATATGCTCTGGGAAGGTTAGCCACGCTTTAGCCATGTCGACACCGCTCATTTCTCCATCGATCCTTTCCGCCGATTTTGCGCGGTTGGGCGAAGAAGTGCGCGCCATCGCCGCCGCTGGCGCGGACTGGATTCACATTGATGTGATGGATGGCCATTTCGTCCCTAACATTACGATCGGGCCCGACGTGATCAAAGCGTTGCGGCCCCATTCGGACAAGCCATTCGACGTGCATTTGATGATCTCGCCGGTTGACCCGTATCTTGAGGCGTTTGCCGAGGCCGGAGCGGATATCATCACGGTGCATCCCGAAGCAGGTCCGCACATTCATCGCACACTCCAAGCGATCCGCGCCCTGGGCAAAAAGGCGGGGGTTGTGCTCAATCCGGGCACTCCGGTTGAGGCGCTCGACAACATCATGGATCTGGTGGACCTGATCCTTGTGATGAGCGTCAATCCCGGCTTTGGCGGGCAGCGCTTCATTCCGTCTCAGCTTGAGAAAACTCGCCGCATCCGCGCGATGATCGAGGCGACGGGTCGGTCCATTCATCTGGAGGTGGATGGCGGTGTGAACGCTGAGACGGCGCGCCAGTGTGTGGACGCGGGCGCCAATGTGCTGGTGGCCGGATCGGCGACGTTCAAGGGCGGGCCGGATCATTACGCCGCCAACATCGCCGCGCTTAAAGGGGAGGGCCGCGCCTGATGGACACGTTGTTTCGCGACGAACGCGCGGAAACGCAGGCCCGCACCGAGGGCGATGAAAGCGCGCTGGCGCTCGACACGGCCCCCGAGAATCTGACCGAAACTCCTGCTGGCAAAGCGAGTGTTGAAGCGTCGGATACATCGACTGCGCTCGCGCTGACCGATGTGATCGCGCCTCGGATGAGCGCCGGAGAAGCGCTGATCCGTTTGGCGTATCGGTTTGGTGTGCCCAGCCACGCGCTCGCCGCCCCATTCCGCCGCGCGTCGGCCCCGCGCCTGTTGGCTCAGGTCGAGACCCCGATCCAGGGCGATCGCACCGCGGGCACCGCTCTTCGCGCCGGATACTTTTTGGTCGACAGCGTTAAAGTGCCGATCAGCCAGATTGATTTTCAGGGGAACGCCCGGCTTGCGCCCGGTATTGAAAAGAGCCTGCACTCTTTCGGCTGGCTCTATGACCTGGCTGCGAGCGCCCCGCGCGAAGCGTGCGCGGAAGTGGCGGAACGGATCATGCGCGCTTGGGTGGACGCCAATGGCGAGCCTCCCAAGCGGGCGGCGAAGATGGGCGCATGGGGTGTCGAGAACACCGGTCTGCGGCTGATGGCGTGGCTGGTTCACGCGCCTTTGGTTTTGGGCGGCGACGACAAAGCGCTGCGCCGCGAGCGGCTGGAGAGCATTGCGCAGACCGCAACCTGGCTCGAGCGCAAGGCGCTCAAGAGTGGCGCCGGTCTTGGGCCGATGATTGGTTGGGCGGCTGTGACTGCGGCGGGACTGCTTTTGCCCGAAGGAAAGCCGCGGCGGCTCTACGCGCAGGCCGCGCTGATCCGGTCGCTGGGTGATCTTGTGGCCGAAGATGGCGGCGTGCTGGCGCGGTGCCCGTCCGCGCAAATGCAAGCCATCGCCACTCTGACCGATCTCATCGCGTGTTACGAGGCCGCCCAACACGAAGCGCCTGAGGCGCTGTTTGTGATGCGCGAGCTTCTGGTTCCTCCGCTTCTGGCGCTTCGCCACGGCGACGAGGCAATCGGCAATTGGCAAGGTCAAGGCGCGATCAGCGCGGATCGGCTGGCGCGTTTGATCGCGGCGACCGGTGTGCGAACCCGCCCGCTTAACGAGCCCAAGCATTGGGGCTTTCAGCGTTTGCGCGGTGACAAGACGGTGGTGCAGTTCGACGCCGCGCCGCCGCCACGCTCTCGCCACGCGCGCACGGGCTGCGCGTCGACCTTGGCGTTTGAGCTCTCCGATGGTCCCGCGCGGCTGATCGTCAATTGTGGAGGCGCCGCGCTGGCGGGCGGGCTGGTGCCCGCGCATATCGGCCAAGGCTTAAGGGCCACTGCCGCGCATTCGACGCTTGTGCTCGACAACGCCAATTCCACCGCTGTCCTGTTGCACGGCCAGTTGGGCAAAGGCGTGGAGATTGTCGACGTCGAGCGCCGCGCGCCGACGAAGAACGTCACCCGGATTGAAGCCAGCCACGATGGCTATGTTGCGCGCTTTGGTTTGACCCACCAGCGTATCCTGTCGCTGCGAAGCGATGGCAGCGAGCTTGCTGGCGAAGACATTCTTATCCCGACGGGCCGAAAAGGCGTACGCGGAAAAGTCAGCTTTGCGATCCGCTTCCACCTTGGGCGCGGAGTGGAAACGCAGCTGTCCGAAGACAAGCGCGGCGCAACTTTACTGACCCGCGACGGGCGCTTGTGGCAATTCCGCCTACGCGGCGACGCAGCGGGCGCGGGAGAGGTGGCGCTGGCGGTCGAAGACAGTCTATGGGTCGATGGTGAAGGCCGTCCCCACGCAACCCGCCAGCTCGTTATCGAAGGGCTGACGTCGCGCGGGGGAGGGCAATTCTCCTGGCTCTTTAAGAAAATGGGCGGATAGGCCCGCTCAAAGGACATTGATGACATGGCGGATGTGACAATTCGTCGGGCGCTGCTTTCCGTGTCCGACAAAACTGGCTTGGTGGATTTGGGCAAAGCGCTGGCGGCGCGCGATGTGGAATTGGTGAGCACTGGCGGAACGGCGCGAGCCTTGCGTGAGGCCGGGCTGGAAGTGCGCGATGTGTCCGACCTCACCGGTTTCCCCGAAATGATGGATGGCCGCGTCAAGACGCTCCACCCCAAGGTTCATGGCGGGCTTCTGGCGCTGCGCGACAACGAGGATCACGTCGCGTCGATGAAAGAGCAAGCGATCAGCGCGATCGATCTGGTCGTGGTCAATCTCTATCCGTTCGAGGCGACCGTCGCCAAAGGCGCGAGCCGCGAAGAGATCATCGAGAACATCGATATTGGCGGGCCGAGCATGGTCCGCTCGGCGGCGAAGAACCACGGCTTTGTGACGATCCTCACCGATCCGGCGGATTACGCCACCTTGATCGAGGAATTGGAGGTGCAAGACGGCGCGACCTCCGAAGCGTTCCGCATTCGCATGGCGGGCAAGGCGTATGCGCGCACGGCGGCCTACGATTCGGCCATCGCAAACTGGTTCGCCTATGGCGATGCGTTTACCCATCCGCTTGGCATTGAGGCCCTTAAGGCGACCCCCTTCACCGAGACCATGCCGCTGGCTTTCAAGCGTGAAGACATTCTGCGTTACGGTGAGAACCCGCACCAATCGGCGGCGGTTTATGTGCCGCAAGTGACCGGTGGCGTCGGAGTGCCGCAGGCCGAGCAGCTGCAAGGCAAGGCGCTCAGCTACAACAATCTGAATGATGCGGACGCGGCGCTCGAACTCGCCGCCGAGTTTGCGGGTCAGGATCCGGCGGTGGTCATTGTCAAGCACGCTAATCCGTGCGGGGTGGCGCAATCGGGGTCTTTGCTCGACGCGTGGCAAGCCGCGCTGGCGTGCGACAGCGTGTCCGCCTTTGGCGGGATTGTCGCCGTCAACACGCAGCTGGATGGCGCGACAGCCGAAGCGATTGCCACCATCTTTACCGAGGTGGTCATCGCGCCGAGTGTTACCGCTGAAGCGCGCGAGATCTTCGCCAAGAAAAAGAACCTTCGACTGTTGGAATGCGGGACTCTGCCTGATCCCCGTCGCGGAGGCTTCGCGATGAAGACCATTGCAGGCGGTCTCCTAATACAAGGACGTGATAACGGCGCGGTGAGCGAGGCCGACCTCAAGGTTGTCACGAAGCGCGAACCCACGCCGCAAGAGTTGAAGGACTGTCTGTTCGCGTGGACCGTGGCGCGCCACGTTAAATCGAACGCCATCGTCTACGCCAAGGATGGCGCGACTGCGGGCATTGGCGCGGGTCAGATGAACCGGCGCGATTCCGCACGCATCGCCGCGATCAAAGCCAAACAAGCCGCCGAGACATACGAATGGACCGAGCCCCGCACAGTCGGCAGCGCGGTCGCTTCGGACGCGTTCTTCCCGTTTGCTGATGGTTTGATCTCGGCGGCGGAAGCGGGGGCCACGGCTGTGATCCAGCCCGGCGGCTCCATTCGCGATGAGGAAGTGATTGCCGCCGCTGACGACGCGGGGCTGGCCATGGTGTTCACCGGAATGCGCCACTTCCGGCACTGATCCCGTCGCTCCAAAAAGCGGGGCTTCGCGCGCGGCAACTTTTTCCACATGGCCGCGTAACTAAAAGCACCCACGTCACGAATTGTCGCATGAAGCGGCTGTTCACCTTCGCGTAAGTCGGTGGCGGCCAATTGGCGACGCACGAACCAAGAAAGACCCCTGTCGGACCTCCCCCCTTGGTCCGAGAACCCCGCGAGACGATCATGTCCTTTTTCTCCCCCGACCTTTACCGCCAGTTTGGCTTTGGCTTTGTGATTGGCGCCGCGCTGATCGCTGCGGCCAATTTCGACGGACTGGTGGACCAGTTTTCCTCCCCCGCTCAAGCCGCCGAAGCGCCTCAGGCCCCGCTTCCCGCGCCCGAGTTCTTGATCGAACCCCTTGCCGAATAAGGATCAACGCCTGTGCCTTTCGCCCCTTTGCGCATCCCTTCTTTGAGTGTCGCTTTGACAGCGGCGGTGGCTGCGATTGCGGTGGCTAGCGCACCTGCCCCGGCTCAGGCGGAACGCGTGGTCAACGCGCCCGCATCCAAGCGGATCGCCAAGGAGGGCTCTGGCCTTAAGACGGCAATCTTTGCTGGCGGCTGCTTCTGGGGCGTCGAAGGCGTGTTCAGCCATGTAAAGGGTGTGAAGTCGGCGGTGTCTGGCTTTCACGGCGGCTCTAAAGGAACCGCGAGCTATAGCACCATCGTTTCAGGAATGACGCAACACGCCGAAGCCGTGAAAGTCACCTACGATCCGTATGTCGTTCGCTATGACGAATTGTTGCGCATCTTCTTCTCGGTCGTGACCGATCCGACTCAATTGAACCGCCAAGGACCTGATGTGGGCGCGCATTATCGTTCCGCTCTGGTGCCGCTAAGCGACGAACAGAGCGCGGTTGCGAAAGCCTATCTCAAGCAGCTCGACGCCTCGGGCGTGTGGGGCCAGCCGCTTGTCACGAAGATTGAGGCGCACCGGACCTTCTATCCTGCGGAGGACTACCATCAGGATTACATGGTGAAGAACCCCTACAGCGCGTACATAATGCGTTTTGATCAACCCAAAGTGGCGGCGTTTAAAGCGATGTTCCCGCGCGACTATCGCGACGACTTTTTGCGCGATGGATCAGAGTCTGGCGCGTAAGGCGTAACGTTCGCTGGAACTCGATGCGCAATCGCTGTATATGCGCATGTATGAATGAAACGACCAAGATTCACTCGCACGATGTGATGAGCGGTGACGAACTCATTACCGGCGCGGAGGCGGCTATGATCGCCTCGGGTGAACAATGGACCACGATGCGTAAGGCGGTTTATCTTGAACTGGCCCGAGACGAACGCCCGGTCTCGGCCTATGAGGTTGCTGATCGCCTATCGAAATCGCGCGGAAAGCGAGTGGCGCCGAACTCGATCTACCGCATCCTCGATCTTTTTGTAGCGAACAACCTGGCGGTGCGGATCGAAAGTTCGAACGCGTACATTGTCAATCCGCACCCTGGCTCGCACCACGATTGCATCTTCTTGGTCTGTGACGAGTGTGGCGATGCGACCCATGTTGATGATGAAGAGGTCAGCCGCACTGTGAGGGCTTTGGCGGGGCGCGAAGAGTTTCGCGCGGATCGCCCAGTCCTCGAAATTCGCGGCCTGTGCCGCCACTGCGCGTAAGCTTTTCCCGCAATTGGACCCCGAGTCCTTGCGACTCATTTGCGTTAAGCCAGCTTGACACTTCAAACTGTCAGGCAAATTTGCACACCTGTCGGCAAAGCGGTATATAGGTGCGTTCAAGCGTTCATCGACAGTTCGGTTCGCAAGGTGTAAGGCGGTTTAAATCATGACTATGCCACCCGAAACTCCGCTTCTCGATCAGGTGC
>JBCCKJ010000144.1:0-6421 GCA_039027455.1 Pseudomonadota bacterium
CAGCCGGTTCGCCCAGTAATTGCACATCGAGACCTTGTCGCTGATCGTCCGCTCAATCTCTTCGTGGGGCATGTTGTCCATCTCCCACGCGGTCTTGAAGATCAGCAGCCGCAGCATCTCGGCCTGCGTCGCGAGTTCGACGAGCGGGAACTGGATTGCCTGGTTCTTTGAGAGCGCCTCGCCAAAGGGCTTTCTTTTCCGCGCGTAGGCCACGCTCTCATCAATGCAGAACATCGCTGCGCCGCAGGATGATGCCGCCTGCCGGATGCGGTTCTGGTGGACGAAGCTTTGCGCCAGAGCCAGCCCGCGCCCTTCGACGCCAAGGATGGCGCCGTCGGGTACCCAGACGTCTTTCACCGAAAGGCGCGGGTGATCGGTGGGCATGTTGAAGGTCCACATCCATTCCTCGATTTCGAGGCCGGGCGTGGGGTTGGGGACAAGGAAGCAGGTGATCCCGGACGCGCTGCCCGCTTCGCCCGCCGTGCGCGCGAACATCGCGCAGTGGGTAGCGACATGCATTCCGGTGATCCACATCTTCTCGCCGTTGACCAGCCAGCCATCGACGCCGTCGCGCTCCTGCTTGACGGCGGCGGTTTCCATATGCGTGGCGTCCGAGCCGTGATGCGGCTCTGTAAGTCCGAAGGCGACACGGCGCTCGCGGTTGAAGCCACCGAGGATGAATTCCTCTTTCTGCGCCTCGGTGCCCCATTGGTCGAACATGGCGACGAAGGGGAAATTACCCACGATGCTGTGCTCATTCTGGAGGTCGTTGTGAAGGCCGAGCCCTTTGCGCGCAAAGCGCTCGCGGATCACCGCCATCCAGAGGTTCGAGCCGTCTTGGCCACCATATTGCTTGGGTGCCGAGAAACGCCAGTGGCCCGCTGCATCGGCGCGCCTGGTGGCTTCTTTCAAAAGCTCTTCCCACTCCTCGCGCGGAAGGCCGCCTTTGTCCCAATCGGTGCGCGAATGCTCACGTCGGTGGTCGAAGAAGCGGATGTTGTCGTCGGCGTTCTCAAGCGGCTTGATCTCGGCCTCGATGAAGGCGTCGAGTTCGTTGAGATAGGCCTGCAGATCGGCGGGAATTGCGAAATCCATTTAGTCCTCTCCGGTCCAGTTCTTTCTCGCCACGGCGAGCGCTGGATATTTGGGCCCGTCTTGCGTGATCGTTGCCAGTATCGCCTCACGCAACTCTGTCAGCAAGCCGGGATCGCGCAATGTCGCTTCACCCCTCATGATCCGCTGTGCCAATGGCGCGTTTTCGAAAGCGGGGATGGCGGCGGCGTTGTAGCGCGAGATCATGCCAAGCGCGTTGCGTGCAACGGCGTATTGAAACTTGTCGTGCCCTTCGAAGCGGTCTTTGACGGTTCCCAGCCACTCGTGAATCGCGATCGCCAATTCGCCGTCAGTCGCTTCGCCAACTTGGTCAGGAAGCGCGGGCATGGAGACCCTCCGCTGGCGCTCCTCCACCGGAGCATCCTCCTCCAACAATATGAGCAGATCCAATTCCTGCTCGCTCGTCCTTCGCGAAATCACTACGCGCTCCAGCATGCGGTCCTCGCCGCTGCGCCAGATCTTGGCCATGCGCAGGCAACCCAGCGCCCACCACACGGTGCGGTGGATAAGCCAGTAGCGGAAGCGCTTGCGGTCGACGGTGACGCCCGCTTCGGCCTCGTAGGCGGCGAAGTAGTCTTCGAGGCTCCCCAGCCCCAATGCGGGCCGGTCGTATCGGTGGAAGCGCCACACGGCCATGCAGCCGAACGCCAAGTCCTCGTGCCGGTCGCCGAAATGCGCGAGCTCCCAATCAAGCACGCCGGTGAGCCGCGATTCCTCGGCGAGCAAATTGCCCATGCGATAATCGCCATGGTTGAGAACCGGCTCGACGGGGTCAGGGCAATTCTCCTCCATCCATTTGAGGCCGAGCGCGATAATCGGGCGGTCGCCCCCCGCTTCCTCGAATTGCGCGCGCAGGTCCGCGACGGCCGCGCGGTAGTCCATCACGGGAACCGCCTCGGGCAAATCCTCTTGTTTGAGCGAATGGATGCGCGCCAAGTCCCGAGCCGCTTCTTTGAGCAGCGCGGCGGGATCGTCCATCTCCAATATCTGCTTGGGGTTCGGCGTGCCCGGGAGCGCCTGCATCACAAAGCCCGAACCGATGCCATCGTCCGGCACAAGTTCAGCCACCACTTCGGGTGCGGTCACATCCTTGGCGTGTGCGGCGCGAATGATCGCCGCTTCGACGTCGTGCCCGAATGGCCGATCTTCCATAAACGCAAGGCTAGGCGCGCGGCGCAGGACGAAATCCTGGGCTCCACATGAGAAGCGCCAGCTTTCCATGGTCGCCCCGCCCGTGAGCCTTTGCAGCCCCTCAGGGGCGAAAAGGCCGGCCCGCACCATCACGCGAGCCAGCCCTTCGATCAGTTGATCCGGTGTTGCGTCACCCACCTTTTACGACTGCGCCTGTCACTTCAGCTTTTTGCGCATCCGCTTGGCGCGAGACTTAGGACTCGGGTGAGTCGAAAGCCAATCGGGCTGTGAGCTTCCGCCCGAGAGCGCGTCGAGCTTTTCAAGCGCGGTTGCGCAGGCTTCGGCGTCGTATTGGTTCGACTGCATAAATTCGAAGGCGTAATCGTCCGCCTGCTTTTCATGCTTTTGCGAGTGCTGCGAGCTGATCACGCTGTTGAACAATTGCCCAAGCTCCCCTGCCGCCAATTGCCCGACATCGCCGCCCGCCGTGCCCGCGATGCTGAGCGCGGCTTCTTGCTGGAGCGCACCCTCCATCCGCTTGCGGGTGTGCTCTTTCTTTACGTGGCCGATCTCGTGCCCAATGACGTAGCGCACTTCGTCATCGGTGAATTGATCCATGAGCCCCGAATAGACTCGGATAGTGCCATTCGCCATGGCGAACGCGTTCACATCGTCGACCCGGTAGGCTTTAATATCCAGATTCAGGCCATCGTAGGTTTCTAGACCTTGTGAAAGCGCCGCGAGGCGTTGTCCGTAAGGATCATCGGCACCAGCGACGGTATTTTGCGAATCCATCTGGGCCGACATCTGATCGAAATAGACCCCCATTTCCTCGTCGGAATAGCTCACCGCGTCGATCACCTTTTTGGCGGAGCCAAAAATGCTGTCGAGGCTTTGCGCTCGTAACGGCGCGGCGACGCTTATCCCGCCAAGAAGGCTGCCCATTACGACGATTTGACGCCGCGATAGGTGCGTGTTGACCATGTTGGTTCCTCCCCTGCTCAAGAGGCTAAAGATGGGGTCGATCAGGCGACCACATTATCCTTCTTCACGGTGATCACCTGCGGATAGGTGAACTCCTTGAGGCCTTCCTTGCCGTATTCCGCGCCAAAGCCCGACTGCTTGTGGCCGCCGAACGGAGCGAAGGGCGACAGGTGCATGAATTCGTTGATCCACACTGTCCCGGTTTCGAGCTGCTCGGCAATCTCGACGCCCTTATCGTGGTCGGCAGTCCAGACCGCGCCCGCGAGGCCGTAATCGGAATTGTTCGCGCGCTCGATCACCTCGTCTTCCGACGAGAACTTCATGAGCGGCATGACGGGCCCGAACTGCTCTTCGGCCACAATCCGCGCGTCTTCGGGCGGGTTGTCGAGGATCGTGATCGGCACATAATAGCCAGTGCCCGAAGGATCCTTGTCGCCGCCGGTCAGGAACTTGTAGCCGTTGTCCTTGGCGTCCTCGATCAGTTCGAGCACGCGCTCATACTGCTTCTTGTTCTGGATCGGTCCAACGCCGGTGCCTTGCTCCGAGCCGTCACCCACAACAACTGTCTTCGCATACTCGGCGATGGCAGCCGAAAGCTCATCATAGATGTCTTCGTGGATGTAGACGCGCTTGGCCGCGATGCAGACCTGGCCGGCGTTCTGGAAGCTGGACCAGAAGAGTTGTTCGGCGACCTTTTTGGGGTCGGCATCCGGCAGTACGATCGAGGCGTCGTTACCGCCCAGTTCGAGCGTGATGCGTTTCAGATCGCCCGCGGCGCCTTCCATGATCTTCTTGCCGGTCGCGGTCGAGCCGGTGAAAGTGATCTTGTCGATATCGGGGTGACCGGTGATGAGCGGGCCGAGGCTATCCTCGCCCGTGATGATGTTCACCGTGCCGGCGGGCACCTTGTCCGCGATCAACTCCGCAATGCGCAGGGTCGCGAGCGGGGTGAAGGGCGAAGGCTTGAGCACGATGGTGCACCCGCTCATCAGCGCGGGAATGATCTTCTGGATCGCCATCATGACGGGGAAGTTCCACGGCACGATACCGCCGACCACGCCCACGGGCACTCGGCGGTGGCGGTGCAGGCGGGTGTCATCGTCCTGGATGATCTCTTCTTCGAGTTGCAGCGTCGATTGCGCGGCCGAAATCCCGGCGGCGCCAAAGATCTCGCCCTTGGCCTGTGCGTGCGGCTTGCCCTGTTCGCTGGTCAGCAGGCGGAAAAGCTCGTCGGCGTTTTCCTTGATCGCGCCCGAAATCGCCATGCAGGCGGCCTGACGCTCTTCGAACGAGGTTGTCTTCCAGGTCTTGAACGCGGCGCGCGCGGCGGCGACCGCCTTGTCGAGCTCATCCGCGCCGCATGCGGGGACCTGGCCGATGACGTCTTCGTTCGCCGGGTTGACGACATCGAGCCACTCGCCGGTCTCGATCATCTCACCGCCGATTAGGTTTTTGTATTGGGTGACCATCTGTCTTGTCCTCTCTCATATCGTGGGGGGAGTCTCTCTGTGGCGAACATAGGCGCGGTGTATTGCATTTCAAAACGCAATATTGAGAGGGGGCGAAATCCGACCGAATGCGCTCGGTCGTCGCGCCCCTCCCATTGCGATTGCAGGGGATCGCATTATGACGCGCTCAATACCCCCATATGGAGAGATATATGTCCGATACCCCCGACTTCCTCATCTACGGTTCGCCCGTTTCCCCCTTTGCCCGCAAGGCCATGGCGCTCGCGATTGAGAAGGGCGCGGGCTTTGAGATGAAGGGCGTCGACATCACGAACATGCCCGACTGGTTCCTCGCGATCTCTCCGATGAAGCGTATTCCGGTTCTGCGCGATCGGTCGCTGGGCTGGGACGACAACCACGGCAATCCCGCGGGGACGATAGCCGATTCTTCCGCGATCTGCGGCTATATCGAAAAGAAGCACCCCACGCCGGCGCTCTACCCGGCTGAGCCTTTCGCCTATGGCCGCGCGCTCTATTTTGAAGAATACGCCGACACGGTGCTCGCCCCAGCGGCGGGTCTGGGCATCTTCCGTCCCATCTTCTTCTCGATGATGGCGGGCAAGGAACCCGACCTTGAAACGGCAAAGGCCAGCTGGGCGGAAAAGCTGCCGCCCTTGCTCGATTTTCTCGAGAGCGAGCTCGGCGAAAGCGACTATTTCGCGGGCGACGAGCCCAGTATTGCCGATATCGCGATCACCTGCTGCTTCATGCAGATCGAGCTCGTGGCCAACGCGCCGCTCGACGCGTGGCCCCACCTCCAGGCGCACCATGAACGCATGAACGCGCGCGCCTCCATTGCCGAGCCCTTTAAGCAGGCGGAAAGCTTTATCCGCAAAGCCTTGCCCGAGCCGTTTGACCTGACCTAAGGCGAGCGCCTCAACGTCAAAGCAAGAAGGCGCGCGTACACACTAATGGCCAGCGAATGGTGCATCGGGATCATCGGGGGATCAGGGCTCTACGAGATTGAGGGCCTTGAAGACCCGCAATGGATTGCCGTGGAGACGCCGTGGGGCGAGCCCTCCGACGAAATCCTGTGCGGCACGCTGGCCGGGGTGAAGGTTCGCTTCCTGCCACGCCATGGTCGCGGGCACCCGATCACGCCCACCGAATTGAACGCGCGCGCCAACATCGACGCGCTCAAGCGCGCGGGATGCACCGATGTTCTCGCGATATCCGCAGTGGGGTCGCTGCGCGAAGAACTCGATCCCGGCTGCTTTGCTGTGGTCGACCAATTCATCGACCGCACGGTCGCGCGCGCCTCCACCTTCTTCACCAGCGGGTTTGTCACGCATGTCTCGATGGCCGATCCCACCTGCCCGCGCCTGTCCGAAATGGCGGCCAAGGCGCTGACCGCGTGCACAGGCAAGGTCGCGGTCGGCGCGACCTATCTCGCGATGGAGGGGCCGCAATTCTCCACCCGCGCGGAAAGCCGGATGTATCGCCAATGGGGCGCTGATATCATCGGGATGACCGGCATGCCCGAAGCCAAGCTCGCGCGCGAAGCGGAGCTGCCCTACGCGCTGGTCGGCATGGTGACCGACTACGATTGCTGGCGCGAAGGCGATGAAGTCGATGTCGCAGAAGTCGTCGCGCAAATGGGCAAGAACGGCGAGCTGGCGCGCGCCATGGTGGTGGAGCTGATCAAGGCCCTGCCGAAAAAGCGCAAAGCCTCTCCGATTGACACC
>JBCCKJ010000145.1:0-6385 GCA_039027455.1 Pseudomonadota bacterium
CCTTGCGCGGCGCGGTTCTCGCCTTTGGCCCCAAAGACAACCTGCAGCGCGTCGCCGAGTTGGAGCGCACGCCCGACGGCGCGTTCTTCATCAACGGCGAACGCGGCCTGACCTACGCCGACAAATTGCCCGAGGGGAATACGCTCGTCGAAGGCGAATGGTGGGATCCCGAACAGACCGACGAAATGCTCGTCTCGCTCAGCGTCGACGGCGCGCGCGCTCTGGGGCTGGAAGTCGGCGACTATCTGACGATGGGCGTGCTGGGAACCGAGCGCGACGTTCGCATCGCCAATCTGCGGCGGATCGATTGGGAAAGCCTAGGCTTCAACTTCACCATGGTGTTTTCGCCCAACACGCTGGACGATGTGCCGCACAATCTCGCCGCCTCGATAGAACTGAACGAAAGCGCCAGCCGGGGTGATATCGTGCAGCGGCGCGGCGAAGTGCTGCGCGCGATGGTGCGCACCTTCCCTTCGAGCTCTGTGGTCGATGTGAGCGAGGTTCTGGTGGAAGCGCGCACGCTTCTCGAACAGGTCGCGCTCGCCACGCTGGCGGCCGCCGCAGTCGCGGTTCTGGCGGGGCTGGCGGTCCTGATGGGCGCGATTGCGGCGGCGCGCGCCGCGCGGATGTACGACACGGTCGTTCTGCGCGTGCTGGGCGCCAGTCGACGTCAGGTCCTGATGATGCAACTCGCGGAATACGGGCTCATTGCGCTGGCCCTGGCGCTGGTCGCGCTGGGCATGGGCGCAGGGCTCGGCTGGGTGATCATCACGCAGCTGTTCGAATTCGACTGGCTGCCCGATTGGCCGCGCGTGCTCGCCGTGCTCGGCTTGGGCCTAGTGATGGTGCTGGCCTTCGCGCTAGGCGGATCGCTTCCGCTGCTGCGAGCAAAACCGGCCCAAGCGCTCAGAGAATTGTAATCCGCGCCTCACGCGAAGACGTCTTGGCTGTACGGATTCTTCGGGTCGGGACCAAAACGGTTCGACCCGGAGGTTCCGGGCAGCAGAAGCAAGACAATAAACACCAGCGACGCGATCAGCCCCACTAACGGCAGAATTCCGGCAACAGTGAAGCCGAGATACCACCAGCCCGACATATCGCGGTCGTGCAAGCGACGGACCGTCACAGCAATACTTGGGATGAACGCAAACAACGCGAACAGGGCGTACAAACCAAGGCTAAGCCCACCAATTCCGCTCATGGAGGCGAGGATCGCTTCGCCAACCACGTCATCACCAGCCGCCGAAAGTTCAGGGTCCAAGGCGACGGCGAAGGCGGCAACCAGGACCGGCCCCGTCAGAACCAGCGCCACAGCGGTGTTAAACAGGATGAACATCCAATATTCCATCCGCCGGGATCGCCCTTCGAAATCGAAGTATCGCTTAAACGGCAAGATCATCCACTGCATTTTGGAGTCTCCGTATTCCGAGCGTTACGCGAACACATCCGTGTCGACGCCGACCATGCCGGGCTTCCCGCGTACAACCAAAGTGCCAGCAAGCATGTCGTGCAGCCCCTGCTTGCGCTGGGTGAAGGCCACCATGATGTAGCCAATAAGCAAGATCACGCCTGACAGGATCTTGGCGAAATAGCGCCCCGTCGCGCGAGCGTAGGATATGCGCCCGCCTTGTTCATCGGTGACAATCAGGCCCATGGCCATCTTGCCAAACGTCGCTTGCTTCGCGGAGCCTTCAAGTCCGACGAAATACGCAATGCCAACGATCAAGCCAAAGAAATCCGAGAAATCGAAGCTCGTCGGCGCGCTCGTATCGTACAAGGAACCGCCCGTGAGCAAGGTGACCGGAACCATAATCAGCGTAAGCACAATGGCATCGATGAAGTAGGCAACGACGCGCATCCAAAATCCGGCGTAATCCATGGCTCGAACTATCCCCTGTTTCGACCGCGACAACTCCGCGATGAATGCAGTGTTGCGGCAGGCTCTTTCGATTTCAACCGCTAAGCGCGAACTTGTCGCAATAAATCCTTCACAAGACATAAAAAAGCCCCGCGCGATCGTCTCGCGCGGGGCCTTTTTGTTCGGTTGATCTAACCTGCGATCAGAACCGGAAGCGAACCAGACCACCGTAGGTGCGCGGCTGGTTCGGGTAGCCATTCACAGTGCCAGACTGCGCCACACCGTCAAACACGGTGAGGATCCACTCTTCGTCGAGCAGGTTGCGGCCCCAGACGCCGACTTCCACACCGTTCTCCATCGCGAAGGTGATCGCGCCGTTCACATTATTGACTTCACGACGGAAGATACGTGGATCGCCATTGGCAAAGTTGAACGTCGGCAGACCGTTGTTGATGTCGACGTTGCTCTCGTGCTGGTAATCGATACGCGTGATAAGGCGGTTGCCGTTATCCCATTCATGCGTGTGGGTCGCCGAGGTCGAAATGGCCCATTCCGGAATACCGGCTGGACGCTGACCCGACAGATCGCCCACAACCGAGCCGGTGAAGCTGTCGAAGAGCGGATCAAGGTGCGTCACCGCGAAGGTGAACACCAGTCCATCGACCGGGTTAATCGTGGTGTCGAATTCAAAACCCTGCACGGACTGACGGCCCGCATTCCGCAACGCAAAGCCGGTGCCGGTGAAGGCAAAGCTCTGGAAGCCGTCAATCGCCTGATCGAAGACCGCTAGGTTAAAGCCGACGCCTTCGAATTGGGCTTTTACGCCGATTTCATAGACTTCCGTCTCTTCCGGTCCCGCAAAGCGCGTTCCCGAGACGAGGTTCGGAACCGCCAGACCCGCATCAGTGATGGGCGATGAAGGCGCTGCAAAGGTCGAATTGCCCGGCCCGGCGACAAAGTCCGTTCCCAACGGACGGCTGTCACGCGAAAGGTTGATCGAGCTCGCCTTAAAGCCTGTCGAGTAGCTGAAATAGGCGTTGATCTCAGGGCTGAATTGATACGATGCGCGCAACAGATAGGTGAACTCATCATCGTTCGTCCGACCATCTTCCACCGCGTTGGGCACGTTCAGGAACGGCGGCTGGAACTGGAAGCCTGCGAGAGGCAGCAGCGCGTTTACCGTCGGGTCCGTCGCGGCGGCCAAGAGCCCCTGTTGAACAGCGGCTGGAAGCGCCTGGAATGTCGCACGGTCCGTGATAACCGGCAGGGCCGGATCAGCCAAGCTCGCACCCGTGATGAACGCATCGACGAAATTCACGTTAGCGAGCGGATCGGGCATGTTCGCTTCCAGCTCGAACTGCTTGCTATCGTCGGTATAGTTACCGCCGACAGTGAAGATCAGGCCATCAATCGGTTCGAAATCGATCGTACCAAAGATAGACCACGCCTCGTTGTCCATCCGGAAGTTTTCTTCCGAGAGGTTCGGACCTGTGAAGATCGACTCCTGCGGAAGGCCGAGCGCGGCTTCAACACCATTGAACACGCTCGGAGCGCCCGAGAGCACATCCACCGGGTCTCCACCCGCCAGGATTTCAAAAAAATCGCGGATCTGCGTCCCGTTCTGCACGCCACTTTGCTGCGTGATTGTCTCATCGAAATAGAAACCGCCGAGCAGGAAGTTGATCGGGCCGTCAAAGTCGGACGCGACGCGGAATTCCTGCGTGAACGTTTCAACCTTCTGATCGCGGGTCTCTGCGGCGATATCCGCGCCGGTGTAGTCGATATCCGAGCGGAAGAAGTTGTCGAGTTCACGATAGGCGGTGATCGAGGTGAACGAGAGACCGTTGTCCATCTCGTAATCCATCTGGATCGAGCCGCCATAGTTGTCGACTTCGTTGACCGGCACCTGATTCAAATCCGACCTGCGGTCAAAGAAATCATCAAACGTCTGGGTCTGACCGCCCAAGAGGTCGAGCGCGTCGGCCGTGGGGCCGCGCACAACCGTACCCACCTGACAACAGATTTCATCAATACGTGAATAGTCGCCGATGGCGCGAATGCGGAAATCCGGAGTGACTTCCCAAAGCAACTGTCCACGAGCCGACCAACGGTTACGATCATTCAAATCCTCGTCAAGATTGGTGATCTCAGCCGTGCCGTCGCGGCTCTGATAGGTGCCGTCCAGCGAGAACGCGATGTTTTCGGTGATCGGGCCAGTCACATCGCCGCGCAGGAAAAGGTTGTTGAAGTTGCCGTAAGACGCCTCAACGTTGCCGCCGAACTCAAACTGCGGCTCACGTGTGATGATGGAGATCACACCGGCGGACGCGTTCTTACCGAACAGGGTCGATTGCGGACCGTTCAGAACTTCGATGCGCTGCACGTTGTTCAAATCGGACAGGGCGCCCGCCGAACGCGAACGGAACACACCGTCGATGAACACACCGACCGAGGGTTCCACGCCGAAGTTGTTATCGCCGTTACCAAAACCACGAATGATGAAGGTCGAGGCGGATGAGGTTTGCAGCTGGCTGACGCGCAGCGAAGGGGTAACCGTCTGAAGGTCGAGGACGTCGCGGATCTGCGCCTGCTCGATCACTTCGCCGCTGGTCACGCTGACCGCGATCGGGGTTTCCTGAAGCGTCTGCTCACGCTTCGAGGCGGTCACGATGATGCGGTTGCTGTTCTCCGGCGCTTCGAGATCGAAGTCGTCCTGAACCTCAGCGTCTGGCGCGTCTTGCGCAAGCGCTACTCCCGGTGCGGCTAACGCAAAGGCGGTCGCCCCTGCAAGCAATGCAAAGCGATGTTTTCCGGCGAAACCGGTGGTCATTGAACCCATGGAAAATCCTCTCCTCAATTCCTCGAACGAAGGAGAGATTTTGGAATCCAGACCTGTTAGTCGGCCGTTATGCTGATCCCGCGGGGCGTCCCAAACGCCCCTGCTCCCCTTCTCGATTGGCACAAGTGATAGGCACGTGTCTGGAATCCGACAAGCCGGAAAGCGCAGGATTATGAGCCTTTTGTGGGGGCAAATGGCAAAAATGTTGCGAAAATGCTGCAATTCGGCCGTTTCACAGGCCGCTTTTTCGCCCGTTTTCGTCCCTCACAACGCTTGCCGCTCGCACCGCTAGGGGCTAAGCGCGCGGCGAAACCAACGCAATGGGCTCCATTGCACCGGAAATTGACACCCAACACTCGCGCCAGACGCCCTCTCCCAGCCCCTCACACGGGGCCCGCGCCCACTGAAAGTCCGTTACCATGTCCAAGGCCCCCTCTTCCCTGCGCAACGTCGCTATTATTGCGCACGTTGACCACGGCAAAACCACGCTGGTCGATCAGTTGTTTCGCCAGTCCGGTACCTTCCGCGAAAACCAGCGCGTCGAAGAGCGCGCGATGGATTCCGGCGACCTCGAGAAAGAGCGCGGCATCACGATCCTGGCGAAGTGCACCAGCGTCGAATACGAGGGCGCGAACGGCGAGACCACGCGCATTAACATCGTCGACACTCCCGGCCACGCAGATTTCGGCGCGGAGGTGGAGCGTATCCTAAGCATGGTCGACGGCGTCATCCTGCTGGTCGACAGCGCGGAAGGCGCGATGCCGCAAACCAAGTTTGTGACCGGCAAAGCGCTCGCTTTGGGTCTGCGCCCGATCGTCGTCGTCAACAAGATCGACCGCCCCGATGGCCGCCCGCAAGAAGTGCTCGACGAAGTGTTTGACCTCTTCGCCAGCCTCGATGCGAACGACGAACAGCTCGATTTCCCCTCGCTCTGGGCGAGCGGCCGCGATGGTTACGCCTCCGACGATGAAACCGCGCGCGAAGGCACGCTCGATCCGCTGTTCGAGCTGATCGTCAACCACGTTCCCGAGCCCGGCCTTGAGACCGACGCGCCGTTCAGCTTCCTTGCGACGCTGCTCGATCGCGACAACTTCATGGGCCGCGTGCTCACGGGCCGCGTCCAGTCGGGCACGCTCAACGTCAACGATCCGATCCACGCCATCGACGCCGACGGCAATGTGGTCGAAGCGGGCCGCGCGACCAAGCTGCTTTCGTTCCGGGGGCTCGACCGCGTGCCGGTGGAAAGCGCCCAAGCGGGCGACATCATCGCGCTGGCAGGCCTCGAAAAGGCCACCGTCGCTAACACGATCTGCGATCCGGCGGTGACGACGCCCATCGAAGCGCAGCCGATCGACCCGCCCACGCTCGCCATGCGCTTTGCTGTCAACGACAGCCCGCTCGCAGGCCGTGAGGGCGACAAGGTCACCAGCCGCATGATCCGCGACCGTTTGCTTCGCGAGGCGGAGACCAACGTCGCCATCCGCATCACAGAGAGCGACGACAAGGACAGCTTTGAAGTCGCCGGACGCGGCGAATTGCAACTGGGTGTTCTGATCGAAACCATGCGCCGCGAAGGCTTTGAGCTCGGCATCAGCCGCCCCAGAGTTCTGTTGCGCGAAGAGGACGGCCAGAAACAGGAGCCCTACGAAACCGTCGTCATCGACGTGGATGACGAGCATTCGGGCACG